>NZ_JBFUIU010000384.1:0-8443 GCF_056401695.1 Variovorax sp. P4_D9 | reverse complement strand
GATCTGCATGCAGCGCTCGGCCGGCAGCATCGACACATGGTCGGGCCGGGTGTTGTGCAGCGTCCAGGGCGGATTTGTGATGCCCACCTTGGGCAGCAGCCATTGCTCGACACCGGTCATCACTTGGCCGATGCGCGGGCCCTTCTTGAACCAGAGCTTGAAGTTGCGATGCTGGTCGAGCTCCTGCTTTAACCAGCTTTGCTCGAAGGCTTCGGGAAAGGCGCTCAACTCGTCGTGCGACCGGCCGGCCGTCAGCGCGCCCGCGATGGCTTCGGCGCACAGCATGCCGCTCTTGATCGCGGCATGGCTGCCCTTGATGCGCGCCGCATTGAGGAAGCCGGCATCACAACCCACCAGGGCGCCGCCCGGGAACACGAGCTTGGGAAAGGCCTGCGGCGTGCCGTTGTTGATGGCGCGTGCCCCGTAACCGATGCGTTTGCCGCCATGGAGGTGGGCGCGGACCGCGGGGTGCGTCTTCCAGCGCTGGAACTCCTCGAAGGGGCTCATCCACGGGTTCTTGTAGTCCAGGCCGACCACAAGGCCGAGCGTGACCTTGTTGTCCGACAGGTGGTAAAGGAAGCCACCGCCGAAGCTCTCGTCGGTCATGGGCCAGCCGGCAGTATGGACGACCAGACCGGGCTTGGCTCTACCCGGGTTGATCTCCCACAGCTCTTTGAGACCGAGGGCAAAGCTCTGTGGATCCTTGCCCTCGGCCAGCTTGAAGCGCTCGATCAACTGGCGGCCGAGGTGGCCGCGCGCGCCTTCGGCGAAGACGGTATAGCGGCCGAGCAGTTCCATGCCCAGCTGGAAGCTGTCGGTCGGCTCGTCGTCCTTGCCCAGCCCCTGGTGCCCCGTGGCCACGCCCCTCACGCCACCTTGCGCGTCGAACAGCACTTCTGCTGCGGGAAAGCCGGGGAAGATCTCCACGCCCAGGCTCTCGGCGTGTTGCGCCAGTCACTTCACGACGTGGCCGAGCTGCACCACGTAGCAGCCGTCGTTGTGGAGGTTGCGCGGCACCAGCCAGTCCGGCACACGGCGGTTGCCGGTTTCGGAGAGGAACAGCACGTCGTCGCCCGTCACCGGCTGGTGCAGCGGCGCCCCGAGCTGCTTCCAGTCCGGCAGCAACTCGGTGATCGCGCGCGGGTCCATCACCGCGCCGGAGAGGATGTGCGCGCCCGGTTCGGAGCCTTTCTCGAGCACGACCACTGACGCATCGGGTTTCAGCTGCTTCACGCGGATGGCGGTGGCCAGCCCAGCGGGCCCGCCGCCGACGACGACCACGTCGTAGTTCATCGACTCTCGCGGTCCGAACTTCTGGAGGATGTCCTGGGGCTTCATGTTGACTCTCGGTGCGTGCAATGACCGTCAGCGCCGCGCAGCGCGGATTGCCTGCACGGCTTCCGGGTTGACCAGGGTGCTCAGGTCCCCCGCGTCCTCGCCGAGCCAGGCCGAACGAACGACACGCCGCATGAGCTTCATGTTGCGGGTGCGCGGCAGGTCGGGAACGAACACCACGTCGGCTGGCTTGAAGGCGCCGCCCAGGCCCGCCGTCACCGCGGACGACAGGACCTTGACCGCCGTGTCGCGGTCGGTATCGTGGCGTGCGACGCACAGGCAGACCACCGCCGTGCCCTTGATGGGGTCGGGCACACCGATGGTGACCGCGTCCTCCAGCAGCCCCGTGCCCATCAGCAGTGCCTCGATTTCCGCGGGCCCGGTGCGTTTGCCGGCGATCTTGAGCGTGTCGTCGGAGCGCCCGTGCACGTACCACATGCCATCGGCGTCACGACTGGCGAAGTCGCCGTGCACCCACAGGTCCGGCAGGCGCGACCAATAGCTTTCCAGGTAGCGCTCGCGGTCGTGCCACAGCCCGCGCGTGAGGCCGATGGTCGGCGTGCGCATCACCAGTTCGCCGGTGACTCCCACGCCGACGGAAGCGCCATTGCTGGCGTCGACCACGTCGGCGCCGGTGCCAGGCACGGCACCCGCAAAGGCACAGGGCTTGAGAGGATGGATCACGGTGCCGGTCAGGATGCCGCCCATCTCCGTGCCGCCCGAGAAGTTGAGCAGGGGCACGCGACGCTGTCCTACGCGTTCGAAGGTCCAGTGCCAGGCTTCAGGCGTCCAGGGTTCGCCGGTGGAAATCATCACGCGCAGCGAGCTGAGGTCGCGCTCGGCGAGGGCGGCGTCGGGCAGCGACATCGACAGGCGCGCGATCGTCGGCGCCAGGCCCAGGTAGGTGACGCGATGGCGTTCGACCAGCCGCCAGAGGCGGTCGGGTTGCGGATAGTTGGGCGCGCCTTCGGCCAGCACGACCGTGGCGCCGACGAGCAGGCCGCCGAACACGAGCATCGGACCGACGAGCCAGCCCATGTCCGACATCCAGAGGAAGCGGTCCCCGGCCTTGAGGTCCATGCAGATCGAAAGGTCCAGCGCCGTCTTGATCGGAAAGCCGCAGTGCGAATGCACGACGCCTTTGGGCTTGCCGCTGGTGCCCGAGGTGAACATCAGCAGGAAGGGATCGTCGGCCGGCATGGCTTCCGTCGGCACGTCCRCCACGCCCTCGGGCGCGCCTGCGGTGAGTTCGTTCCACCAGTGATCGCGCCCCTGCGTCCAGTCGTGCGGAGCCGCGAGATGGCGCAGGACCACGACGTGACGCACCCCCGGGCAGTGCGCCAGCGCGACATCGACAACGCTCTTCGCACCGACCGGCTTGCCACGACGCGCGGATYCGTCGACGGTGATGACGGCCACCGCCCGGCCATCGTTCAGGCGTTGTGTGATTGCGTCCGCACCGAAGCCAGAGAACATCGGCAGCACGATGGCGCCGATCTTTGCCACGGCCAGCATCGCGGCGGCAGCATGCGGCAGGTTGGGCAGGTACATGCCGACGACGTCACCGCGACCGATACCGAGGCTGCGCAGGCCCCACGCGAGGCGGCAGGTCTCGCGGTCCAGATCGGCGAAGGTCCAGGTGCTCACTGCACCGTCTTCGCCTTCCCACACCAGCGCCGGCTGTCCGTAGCACTCGGTGCCGCGCCGCCGGTCGAGGCAGTTGAGCACCACGTTCGTCACGCCGCCCACGCACCAGTGCGCGAAGGGCGGCCCCTCGGTCACGTCCAGCACCCGTTCGTATGGACGTTCAAATCGGTAGTCGAGGAAGCGGATCAGCTCGTCGTGAAACCAGCTCGGGTCCAGGCTCGCGCGCTCGTTGAGCGCCTCGAAGCTGTCGACGCCCAGCGCACGCATGAAGCGGGTCAGGTTGGCCTCTTCGACCATCGCCGTGTCGGGGCGCCAGACAACGCCGGGGGAAGTGGAAAGATCGATTTGCATGATGTGCAGTCCCATCAAAAGGGAAGAAGCGAGGTGGTGGCCGCGCCTTCAGTTGAACGCGGCGATGCCGGTGATCGCACGGCCGAGGATCAGCGCATGCACATCGTGGGTGCCCTCGTAGGTGTTGACCACCTCGAGGTTGACCAGGTGGCGCGCCACCCCAAACTCGTCGCTGATGCCGTTGCCGCCGAGCATGTCGCGTGCGACGCGGGCGATGTCCAGCGCCTTGCCGCAGCTGTTGCGCTTCATGATCGAGGTAATCTCCACGGCGGCGGTGCCCTCGTCCTTCATGCGGCCCAGACGCAGGCAGCCCTGCAGGCCGAGCGAGATCTCGGTCAGCATGTCGGCGAGCTTCTTCTGGATCAGCTGGTTCGCCGCGAGCGGACGGCCGAACTGCTTGCGGTCCAGAACATACTGGCGCGCACGCAGGTAGCAGTCTTCGGCCGCACCCAGGGCACCCCAGGCAATGCCGAAGCGCGCGCTGTTCAGGCAGGTGAACGGGCCCTTCAGACCGCGCACTTCAGGGAAGGCGTTCTCCTCGGGGCAGAACACCTCGTCCATCACGATCTCGCCGGTGATGCTGGCGCGCAGCCCGACCTTGCCGTGGATGGCCGGTGCCGACAGGCCCTTGGCGTCCTTGTCGAGAACGAAGCCGCGGATCGCGCCTTCGTCGTCCTTGGCCCAGACGACGAACACATCGGCGATCGGGCTGTTGCTGATCCACATCTTGCTGCCGCTGAGGCTGTAGCCGCCCGGCACCTTCTTTGCCCGAGTGATCATGCTGCCGGGGTCCGAGCCGTGATTCGGTTCGGTCAGCCCGAAGCAGCCGATCCATTCGCCCGAGGCGAGTTTGGGCAAGTACTTCTGCTTCGTGGCCTCGTTGCCGAATTCGTTGATCGGGACCATCACCAGCGAGGACTGCACGCTCATCATAGAGCGGTAGCCCGAGTCCACGCGCTCGACTTCGCGCGCGATCAGTCCGTAGGCGACGTAGTTCAGCCCGGTGCCGCCATAAGCCTCGGGAATCGTCGGCCCGAGCAGGCCGAGCTCGCCCATCTCGCGAAAGATCGCGGGATCCGTCTTCTCCTGGCGGAACGCGTCCTGCACGCGCGGCAGCAGCCGCTCCTGGCAGTAGGCGTACACCGCATCGCGGATCGCGCGTTCGTCGTGCGTGAGTTGCCCGTCGAGCGCGAGCGGGTCGTCCCAGGCAAAGGTGGGATGCGCGGAAGTCTTGGCCATGTCGGTCTCCTAGTCCTGGTTCATCAGCTCGCGGCCGACGATGATTTGCTGAATTTGCGTGGTGCCTTCGTAGAGGCGGAGAAGCCGGACGTCGCGGTAGAAGCGCTCCACCGGGTACTCGTTGATGTAACCGGCGCCGCCGTGGACCTGCACGCCGCGGTCRGCCACGCGGCCAGCCATTTCGGTGCAGAACAGCTTGGCGCACGACACGCGCATCGAGACGTCGGGGTCCGATACATGCGGTGGTTTGCGGTCGAAGCGCTCGGCCACCTCACGCACCAGGGCCCAGCCGGCGAGCAGCTCGGCCTGACTGTCGGCCAACATGGCCTGGATGAGCTGGAACTCGCCCAGACGCTTGCCGAACTGCTTGCGTTCGCGTGCGTAGCGGGCCGATTCGTCGAGCACGCGCTGCGCGATGCCACAGGCCACCGCCGAGATATTCAAGCGCCCGCGGTCGAGCACCTTCATCGCGGTCTTGAAGCCTTGGCCAGGGACGCCGCCGATGATGTTGGCCGCCGGAACGCGCACGTTTTCGAGGATGACGTCGCAGGTCATCGTGCCGCGCTGGCCCATCTTCTTGTCCTTCTTGCCGAGCTTGATGCCGGGCAGGTCGGCGGGGACGATGAAGGCCGAGACGCCGGAGCCGCCCGGGCCCCCGGTGCGCGCCATCAGCGTGAAGGCGCCGGCGCGCGGTGCGTTGGTGATGAAGCGCTTGGTGCCGTTGAGCACGTAGTGGTCGCCGTCGAGATCGGCCTTGGTCTTCAGCGAGGCGGCGTCTGAGCCGGCATCGGGCTCGGTGAGCGCGAACGACATGACCAATTCGCCACTGGCAACGCGCGGCAGGTAGTCCGCCTTCTGGTCGGGCGTGCCGTCCATCAGGATGCCCTGCGAGCCGATGCCGATGTTGGTGCCGAACACCGAGCGGAAGGCTGGCGCGGTGCGGCCCAGCTCGAAGTTGACCTGCACCTCCTGGCTGACCGACAGGCCGATCCCGCCGAACTCCTCCGGCACGGTGAGGCCGAACAGGCCCAATTCCTTCATGGCGTCGACCAGTTCCGGCGGGACTTCGTCGTGCTCCTCCAGGTGGTTCTCGGCGGGCACCAGCCGCTCGCGCACGAAGCGCTGCACGGTGGACAGCAGGATGACAAACGATTCGTTGTCGAGGGCCATGGTTGTGCTCACTTTGCGTCGATGTGCTGCTCGGTCACTCGAGGACGATCTTGCGGTCCTTGATGAGGGCCGACAGCGTCTTGTCCTCCTCGGCCAGCAGCTTGCGGAACTCGGGTTGCGTCAGCGGCACTGGCTCGGCGCCGAGGCTGTTGAAGCGCTCCTTGAGCGCCGGCGCCGCCAAGGCCTTGGTCAGTTCGCGGGACAGGCGCTCGGTGATGTCGGCGGGCAGGTTGTTCGGCGCCCAGACGCCGAACCAGATGTCCAGGCTGGCGTTCTTGATGCCGAGGTCGGCGTATGTGGGCGCGTCGGGGAAGAAGGGTGACTTGCGGTCGCTAGCCACGCCCAACAGCTTGACCTTGCCGGCCTTGATGTGTGGAAAGGCGATGCCCGGGTCGAAGGCGAAGTCGGCTTGCCCGGCCATCACGTCCTGCAGGGCGGGCGCGGATCCGCGGTAGGGCACGTGCGTGATGAAAGCGCCCGTGCTCTGCTTGAACAGTTCACCGGCCAGGTGAGGCGGTGTGGCGGTGCCTGACGAGGCGTAGTTCAGCTTGCCAGGCTGGGACCTGGCGAGCGCGACGAGGTCCTTGATGTTCTTGGCCTCGATCGTGGGCCTGGCCACCACGTACATCTGCATGCGGCCGATGCCCATCACCGGCGTCAGGTCGCGCGAGGGCAGCACATTGGACTTGAACAGGTAGGGGTTGGCCGTCTCGACCGAGGTGGGCGCAACCAGGATGGTGTAGCCGTCCGCGGAGGCTCGGGCCACTTCGCTGACGCTTAGATTGCCGCTGGCCCCGGGCTTGTTGTCGACGATGACCGGTTGACCCAACGACTCGGTGAGCGCCTGCGCCAGGGCGCGGGCCATGACGTCGGTGCCACCGCCGGGGGCGAACCCGACCACCAGCCGGATGGGCTTGGTGGGCCAGGCCGTCGGCTGGCTCGCCGTGGGCAGGCTCGCTCCGGCCAGAAGCACTGCTGCACAGGCTGCAAGCAAACGGCGCTGCTTGAAGCGGGAAGTGGATGTCGAAGTCATGGCTGTCTCCTGGTCGTTGTCGTGGGGGCGCGCGGTCACTTGGCGTACTTGCGGAAGTCGGGCTTGCGCTTGTCCTTCAGCGCGTTCACGCCTTCGCGCGACTCCTCGGTGTCGTAGTACAGCTTGAGCGCGTACATGCCCATGCCGGCGATGCCACTCTGGTGCGCGGTGTCGGCGTTGAAGCTGCGCTTGGCGATGGCGATCGCGGTCGGACTGCGCTCGCAGATGGTCTCGGCCCACTCCTGCACGGTCTCATCCAACTTCTCAGGCGGCACGCAAATGTTGGCGAGGCCCATGGCCACGGCCTCCTGGCCCGAGTAACGCTTGTTGAGGTACCAGATCTCGCGGGCCTTCTTCTCGCCGACGACGCGCGCGAGGAAGGCGGTGCCGTAGCCCGGATCGACCGAGCCCATCTTCGGGCCGACCTGTCCGAAGATCGCCTTCTCGGAGCAGATGGTCAGGTCGCAGATGGTGCACAGCACGTTGCCGCCGCCGATCGCGAAGCCCTGCACGCGTGCGATCACCGGCTTGGGCACGTCGCGGATGGCGGTGTGCAACTCTTCCATCGGCAGGCCGATGGTGCCGCGGCCGTCGTAGTTGCCGTTGTGGGCCGACTGGTCGCCACCGGTGCAGAAGGCCTTCTCGCCCGCGCCGGCGAGCACGATGGCACCGACCTCGCGGTCGTAGCCGGCCCGGTTGAGCGCGCGGATGATCTCGTCGCAGGTCTGGCCGCGAAACGAGTTCATCTTCTCGGGCCGGTTGATCGTGATCCAGGCGACGCCGTTGCGGTTCTCGTACAGGATGTCTTCGAATTCCATGATGGTCTTTCAGATGAATGAGGTTGAGCGGCTTCAGTCGATGAAGTTGGAATGAACGGCCTCAGCCGTTCATCGTCAGGCCGCCCGAGACGCTGAGCACCTGGCCGGTAACGAAGGCGGCGTCCTCGCTGGCGAAGAAAAGGATCGCGCCGGGCAGGTCGTCGGGCTGGCCGATGCGACCGAGCGGAATGGAGCGCGTGAACGCTTCCATCAGCTTTTCGGGGTTGCCGGCGCCTTCCTTGTAGTCGGCGAAGAGCGCGGTGTCGGTCGGCCCTGGGCAGACGAGGTTGACGGTGATGCCGTGGCGGGCGTGTTCGCGGGCGATGGTCTTGGAAAACGACACCAAGCCACCCTTGCAGGCCGCGTACACCGCTTCGCCCGAGGAGCCGACGCGCGCTGCATCAGAGGCGATGTTGACGATGCGCCCCTTCTTGCGGCTGGCCATGCCCGGGAGCACGGCGTGATGCATGTGCAGCGCGCCGGTCAGGTTGATCGCGATGAGCTTGTCCCACTGCGCAGGTTCGGTCTTCGTGAACGGCTTGAAAACGTCCCAGCCGGCGTTGTTCACCAGCACGGCGATTGGGCCCAGCGACTTCTCGGTTTCGGCTACCGCGGCATCGACGCTGGCGCGGTTGGTGATGTCGCAGCGGAAGGCCTGCGCGCGGCCGCCTTCGGCCTGGATACTGGCGGCGACCTTCTCGGCCGCATCGAGGTTCAGGTCAAAGACGGCGACCGAAGCGCCCTCGCCGCCGAAGCGGCGGCAGGTGGCCCCGCCGATGCCGCCGCCGCCGCCGGTCACGATCACGGTCTGGTTCTTGAATCGCTGGCTCATTGGGTATCTCCGTTGCAA
>NZ_JBFUIU010000383.1:0-8460 GCF_056401695.1 Variovorax sp. P4_D9 | reverse complement strand
GGCCTGGCCGCCGAGCGCCTTGGTGAGCGATGGCGTGGCGGCTCGCATGATGGTGTCGACGCCGGATCCGGCGCCGACCGGCAGCACCATGCGCAGCGGTTTGTCGGAGCCCTGGGCGAAGCTGCCCGTCGCGCTCAAGGCCAAGGCGGCAGCGATCAATGCGGTGATGCCGCGGCGTTGAATGGTGAAGGTCATGTCTGTCTCCGTGTGTCTTGGTTGATGGGTGTCAGGCGGGAACGTGGCTCGGCAGGCCGGCGAGAATCTCCTCGGTGTGCTGGCCAATGCCCGGCAGCGCATGCCGTACACCGGGGCGGCGGCCGCCCATCAGCAGCGGCAGCAGCACGACGTCGGTCGTTTCGCCGTCCTCGCACTCCATCGTTGCCAGGCCGCCGCTGGCCTTCAGGTGCGGGTCGTTGACCAGTTGGTCGGGCCGCATGATCGGCGCGTACGGAATGCCGGCCGCTTCGAGCTTCGGTGAGAGTTCCTCGACGCGGTGGTGCTTCAGGATGTCTCCGAGCCTTACCAGCAGCGCCGGTCGCACAGCCACGCGCAGCGCGTTGCTGGCCAGGGCAGGATCGGCCGCCAGCTCGGGGGCCTCGATCACCCGGCACAGTGTCAGGAACTGCTTGTCGCTGACCGCGCCGATGAAGAGCTGCTCGCCGTCGGCCAGCGTGAAGACGTCGTACACGCTCCAGGCCGACACGCGCGAAGGCATCGGCGGCGGCGGCTCTCCGGTCATCGCGAACTGCTGCATGTGCTGCGACGACAGGAATACGCAGTTCTCGAACAGCGCGCTCTGCACTTCCTGGCCCTTGCCCGTCAGCTCGCGTTCGCGCAGCGCAGCCAGCACGCCGATGGCGCCGAACATGCCGCCCATGATGTCGTTGACCGAAGTGCCGGCGCGCAGCGGCCGGCCGACCGGACCCGTCATGTACGACAGCCCGCCCATCATCTGCACCACTTCGTCGAGCGCCAGCCGATTCTCGTAGGGCCCGGGCAGGAAGCCCTTGTGCGTGACGTAGATCAGGCGCGGATACTTCTTTGACAGCGTCTCGTAGTCGAGCCCGAAGCTGGCCATCAGGCCGGGGCGGAAGTTCTCCAGCACGACGTCGCACTGGCCCGCGAGTTCGGCCGCGGTGGCGCGACCCTCGTCGGTGCCGATGTCGATCACCACGCTCTTCTTGTTGCGGTTGAAGGAGCGGAAGAAGCCGATGCCCAAACCCGGCAGCTTGCGGGTCTTGTCGCCGCCCGGAGGCTCGACCTTGATGACTTCGGCGCCGAGGTCGGCGAGGATCATGCCGCAGGTCGGGCCCATCACCATGTGGGTGAATTCGAGCACGCGGACGCCGGCGAGGGGTAGGGGAGAAGCAGCGGAGGTCATGAAAGGGTTCTCGGTTTGTTCAGACGGAGACGGCTTCGGCGGCTAGGCCGAAGGTCTTGGGCAGGCCGGCTTGCCAAAGCGAGCCGTGCAGTGTCTCGCCGGCGAGCCACTCGGCGACGCGGGCGCGTAGCACCAGCAATTGGCCGATGTCGATGCCGGTCTCGATGCCCATGCTGCCGAGCATGTAGGCCAGGTCTTCGGTCGAGACGTTGCCGCTGGCCCCCGGCGCGTGGGGGCAGCCGCCGATGCCGGCCAGGCAGGCGTCGAAGCGGGCCACGCCAACTTCCAGCGCCGCATAGACGTTGGCCAGGCCGAGCCCGCGGGTGTCGTGGAAGTGGCCGCACCAGAAGCGGTCGCCGGCGATCTTGACGGCGTCCTCGAACAGGTCGCGCACCATGCCCGGATCGGCATAGCCGACCGTGTCGGCCAGGCTCACGCGATCGGCGCCGGCGTCGAGCAGCGCCTGCATCAGGCGCAGCACCTCGCGCTTGTCGACCAGGCCCTGCAGCGTGCAGCCGAAGGCCGTGCCGACACCACCCTCGATCAGGGTTTGCGATCCCGCGGCGTCGCGCGCCGCGCGGATCTTCGCCACTTCCGCCACCACTTCGTCGGGCGTCTTGCGCAGGTTGGCCAGGCTGTGGGCGTGGCTGGCCGAGAGCGGCACGATCATCAGGTCGGCCTTGGCCGCGATCGCGCTTTCCGCACCGCGCAGATTGGGCACCAGGACGGAGGTGCAAAGGTTCGGCAGCGTCTTGGCGAACGCGACCAGTTCCGCGGTGTCTGCCAGCTGCGGCAGCAGCCGTGCCGGCACGAAGGATCCGACCTCGATCTCGCGCTGGCCGGCGCCATGGGCGGCGCGGATCCATTCGATCTTCTGCGCGGTCGGGAGGATGGTGGCGATGCTCTGCAGGCCATCGCGAAGACCGACCTCGCGGATCACGGCGCTGCGCGGCAGGCGGGTGGAATTGAGTGTCATGTGCTTGTCTCCAGGGTCTCGGCGCACAGTCGTGGCGTCGTGAGGGAGACTGTAGACATTCCCTCTTACTCCGAAAAGCGGTAGATTGGAACGGACAGCGTTCCCATTCGGAACCTCACACTACTTGATTCCATGCACGACCTCGACCTCACGAGCCTTCGGCTGTTCGTCGCCGTCTGCGAGACTCGCAACATTGCGCGCGCCGCGGAACAGCATCACATCGTCGCCTCGGCCATCAGCAAGCGCATTGCGCAACTGGAGGACAGCCTGGGCAATGTCCTTGTCGAAAGGAATCGGCGCGGCGTCGCGATCACCGGCGCCGGCGAGATCCTGCTGGAGCATGCACGCGCCATGCTCGCCGGTGCCGACCGGGTCTCGCGCGATATGGCCGCCTATGGCAAGGGGATCAAGGGGCAGGTGAGGGTGCTCGCCACGGTCTCCTCAATCGCCGAGTTCCTGCCGGACGATATCGCTGCCTTCCTGCATGTCCCCGAACATCGAGAGATCCGGATCGACATCGAGGAAGCGCTCAGTCGCGACGTTGTCAGCGGCTTGCGGGAAGGACTGGCGCCGCTCGCGGTCTGTTGGGACGCCGCGGACCTCGAGGGCCTGCAGATCAGGCCCTATCGCAACGACCATCTGGCCATCATTGCCAATGCTTCTCATCCGATCGCGGGCAGGAAGCGTTGTGCATTCGAGGAAACGCTGGCCTACGACCATGTGGGACTGCCGGCGTCGACGGCGGTGCACACCATGCTGGCGCGAGCCGCCGCCATCATCGGCAAGCCGATCAGCTACCGTGCCGTGGTCTCTACCTTCGATGCCTCGTTGCGCTGCGTGCGCGCCAATCTCGGCATCGCAGTGGTTCCGCGCGAGGTCGCCGAGCCCGTGGCCTCCACCTATGGGCTCAAGGTGCTGCCGTTGACCGATCGATGGGCCCAGCGCCGCTTCGCGATCTGCTTCTACGACGAGAAGCGGCTGTCCCCRGCCGCGAAGGCGCTGGCGGCGCACCTGGAGGCCGCGGCATCGGAGCGCGTGCAGAAGCCGGGCCGGCAGCGAAGCTAGGGATTCTGCCGTTCCCATTCGGCATCTTCACGCTGCCGAATCAGCGCTGGTGCTGCCATTCGGCGAGGGCTAGAGTTGCCTCATCAGGAGACATGCTGCGCCGCGCATTCATCGCGCAGTCCAACACATGACCCAGTCACCATTGCTCGAACCGATCGATTTCGGCCCCTATCGACTGCCGAACCGCGTCGTCATGTCGCCCATGACGCGCAATCGTTCGCCAGGCGAATTGCCCAATGCGCTCAACGCGGCGTACTACGCGCAGCGCGCGACGGCCGGCCTGATCATCTCGGAATCGACCGCCATCTCTGCCGAAGGCCTCGGCTGGCCCGAGACCCCCGGCATCTTCACGGACGCGCAGCAGGCAGGATGGAAGCGCGTCACGGAAGGCGTGCATCGCAATGGCGGGCACATGTTCCTTCAACTCTGGCACTGCGGACGCAATTCGCATCCGCTGACCCAGCCCCAGGGGCAGGTTCCGATCGGGCCGTCGGCCGTGCAGCCCTTCGGCACGGTGCGCACACGTGAAGGCCGGCTGCCGCTGCACGTGCCGCGGGAACTTCCCGCCGAGGAAGTCGGCCGCCTCATCGATGACTACCGTGCGGCTGCGCGGCGAGCCATGGCGGCAGGCTTCGACGGTGTCGAGGTCCATGCCGGCAATGGCTACCTGCTCGACCAATTCTTGCGCGATTCGTCCAACCTGCGCACCGATGCGTATGGCGGCTCGCCCTTGAATCGCTGCCGTCTCATGATCGAGGTGGTCTCGGCCGTGACCGAGATCTGGGGCGCCGAGCGCGTGGGGGTGCGGCTGTCGCCGACCAGCCCGTCCAACTACCAGCTCTCCGATTCCGATCCCGAGCTGCTCCTGGCCACTGCCTTGCGTGAACTGAGCAAGCTGGGCATCTGCTACGCGGCCGTGGTCGAAGGCTCGTCGAATGCGCTGCCACCCACCTGCGAGCTCGACTACGGCAAGCTGCGAACCCTGTTCAGGGGCCTCTACATTGCGAACAACGCGTTCACCCAGGCGCGCGCGGAGGAGGTGCTCCGGGAAGGCCGAGCCGACCTGATCTCGTTCGGTCGCCTGTATATCGCCAATCCCGATCTGGTTCGCCGCTTCGCCTTGAACGCACCCCTCAATCCGTTGCACACGGACAGCATCTACGCGCCGGACCACCGCGGCTATACCGACTATCCCGCGCTGGCGTCCGAAGCCGCGGCGACGACCGATCGATGATTCAAGAGGCATGCGAGACAACACCATGAACTTTCTCCGACGCCTTGCCTTGCCGTTCGTCTTCTGCGCGATCGGCTCCGGCGCTGCCGCCCAGAGTGCTGCACCCGACTATCCGAGCCGGCCCATCACCTTCGTGGTTCCCTACAGTCCGGGTGGCGGCGCCGATGTGATCGCGCGCGCCGTCGCCAAGACCTTGAGCGATTCGCTCCGGCAACCGGTCGTGATCGACAACAAGCCGGGCGGTGCCGGCCAGATCGCGGCCGCGTACGTCGCCAAGGCGGCACCGGACGGCTATACGTTGCTGCTCAACGCCGACAGCATCTACACCATCAACCCCGCGCTCAAGGGCAAACCGGCCGAGGATGCGCTTGCGCACCTGAGCCCGGTCGCCAACATCGTCGGGGCGCCGGTCGTGCTTGCCGTCAGTGCCACCAACCCGATGCAGGCGAAGACGCTCAAGGAGCTGATCGCCTACGCGAAGCAGAGCAAGACGCCGTTGAGCTATGCCTCGCCCGGCATCGGAACCCCGCATCAACTGATCGCCGAAGCGCTAGGCAAGGCGACGGGCATCCAATGGACCCATGTCCCGTACAAGGGCACGGCCAATGCCATGACCGACCTGATCGGCGGCCAGGTCGACGTGCTGTTCGGGATGCCGGCGAGCGTGACGCCGATGGCCGAGGCCGGAAAGCTCAAGATCTTGGCGGTGACTTCTTTTGAGCCGTTCCCGCTGCTGCCCGGCACGCCCACGGTGGCGCAGACCTATCCGAAGGTCGGCATGGCGACGGTCGACATGGGGCTCGCGGTGCCGCGGGGAACGCCGCCCGAGATCGTGCGCCGCCTGCATGACGAGGTTCAGAAATCCTTGGTCGAACCCGGGGTTCAAAGAGTCATCCAGCAGAACGGCATGGTGGCCTTGCCTGGAAGCACAGACGACTACATCAAGCGCATGCGCGTCGCGCGTTTGGAAAGGGAACAGATGATTCGCGATGCGGGAGTGACGTCCGACTGAGCCTGCCATCGCCCACCGGAGCTCTGGTCTAATCGGCGAGACTTGGAGTTCTCAACGATGTCTCACCTGGACTGGCGCCCATCCTCCTGGCGAAGTCGCGCTGCGCTGCAGATGCCGACCTATGCCGACGTGCACGCGCTGCAGGAGACCGAGCGCCACCTCTCCGGCCTGCCGTCCCTCATCTTTCCCGGCGAGGCATCGCAACTGCGCGAACGCCTGGCGGCCGTGTCGCGCGGCGAGGCCTTCCTGCTGCAGGGCGGCGATTGCGCCGAAAGCTTCGACGAATTCGGCCAGGAGCCGGTGGAATCGACCTTCCGGGTGATCCTCCAGATGGCCGTCGTGCTGACTTACGCCGCCGCCTGTCCGGTCGTGAAGGTGGGGCGGATCGCGGGCCAGTTCGCCAAGCCGCGATCTTCCGACGTCGAGAAGCAGGAAGGCGCGGAGCTGCCCTCCTACCGCGGGGACATCATCAACGGCAGTGCGTTCACGGCGCAAGCGCGACAGCCGGACCCCTCGCGCCTGCTCACGGCCTACTCGCATTCCGCGACCACGCTGAACCTGCTGCGTGCGCTCGCCCAGGGCGGCTTTGCCGACTTGCACGAGGTGCATCGGTGGACAGCGGACTTCGTCCGCGCGAGCCCGCAGGGCGCGCGCTTCGAAGAACTCGCGGACCGCATCACCGAGTCGCTGGCGTTCATGGAGGCTTGCGGCTTCGACGCCGCCCGGGCGCCGCAGTTGCACGCGGTGGAGTTCTACACCTCGCACGAAGCCCTGCACCTGCACTACGAGGAGGCGTTGACCCGCTTCAGCGAGCGCACCGGCCGTTGGTACGGAGGCTCGGCCCACATGCTCTGGCTCGGCGAGCGCACCCGCCAGATCGAGGGTGCCCATGTCGAGTACATGCGCGGCATCGACAATCCGATCGGCGTCAAGCTGGGGCCGTTGGCAAGCCCGGACGATGTGCTGCGCCTGATGGACCTGCTCGACCCGGAAGGCGAGCCTGGCCGGCTGGTGCTGATCACGCGCATGGGAAGCGAGCAGGTCGCCGACCGGCTGCCGCCGCTGCTGCGCGCCGTGCGCGGTGCGGGGCGCAAGCCGGTCTGGTGCTGCGACCCGATGCACGGCAATACGGTGACCTCTTCCAACGGCTACAAGACACGCGACTTCGAACGCATCCTCCTGGAGCTTCAGGGTTTCTTTGCAGCGCACGGGCAGGAGGGCACTTACCCCGGCGGCCTGCATTTCGAGATGACTGGCCAGGACGTCACCGAATGCCGCGGCGGCGCGCAGGCGCTGACGGACGAGGGACTTTCGGCGCGCTATCGCAGCGCCTGCGATCCGCGGCTGAACGGATCGCAGAGCCTTGAGCTGGCCTTCCTGATTGCGGACGTGCTCAAGGCTGCGCGCAGCCAGTCCGGCGACGACCCTCAGGCAGTGCGCCCGGCGCCCTGCACGCCTTCAAGCGGATAGCCGGCCTCGCGCCAGGCCTTCATGCCGCCGTCCAGCGCGACCGTATGCGTGAACCCCATCTCGCGCAGCGTCGCGGCCGCCAGCGTCGAGATGTAGCCCAGCTCGCAGCAGGTCAGGATGCGCCGGGTCGGGTCGGGCAGTTCCTGGTTGACGCGCAGTTCGAGTTGGCCGCGCGGCAGCAGCCGTGCGCCGGGGATGTGGCCGCCCTCGTAGGCATCGCGCTCGCGCACGTCGAGCACGATCAGGTCGTCCTCCGCGGCCTCCACCCGTGCCCTGAGTTCGATCAGCGACATGAAGGGCACGGCCGCCGTGGCTTCGGCAATCAGCCGCGCCACCGTCTTGCCGCCGCTCATGTTGGTGCGCAGCGCTTCGGTGAGGTGGGTCGGCATCGTGAGGTTGAGGCTGCGCATCATCGCAACGAAGGCGCCGCGCTCGGTTTGCTGCAGGCGCGGGTTCGACGCCAGTTCTTCGCCGATCGTCGAATGGCTGCGGCCCTTGTAGTCGTGCGCCGGGAACACCTTGAGCGCCGGGTCGAGCCGCAGCACGCGGTTGAACAAGCTGTCATGGAGCGCCTCCGGATCGCCGCTCGGGAGATCGGTGCGACCGGTGCCGCCGATCAGCAGGGTGTCGCCGGTGAACAGGCGATCCTCCACCCGGATGCACATCGAATCCCGGGTGTGCCCCGGTGTGTGCAGCGCCTGAAGCCGCATGCTGCCCACCACGATCATTTCGCCGTCGCCGATCCGCATGTCGACGAAGGGCGCCGGGCTGGCCCGCTGCATCACGACCGGCACCGCCAGCTGGCGCGCGAGTTCCTTGGTGGCCGAGAAATGGTCGGCGTGGGTGTGGGTGTCGATCAGGTAGCGGATGCGCACGCCGTTCTGGGCGGCGAGGGCGAGGTAGTGGTCGATCTGGCTCAGCGCAGGATCGATCAGCGCGGCAGCGCGCGTCTCGTCGCAGCCCACCAGGTAGGACTGGCATCCGCCAGTGGCAATCTGCTCGAAGATCATGGGGTTGGCCTGTTGAACGACCCGAGTCTAGCGAGCTCCTCGTCGGCCGCAAAGGTCTTCTCGGCCACGTCATGATCGGACAACTCAACGCTCCAGGAGTCCCGAATGTCCGACCTGCCATCGCTTGCCACGCTCGCCGCCCGCATCGGCGCCACCCTGCGCGAGCGCGGCCAGACCGTGGCGGTCACCGAATCCTCGGCCGGCGGCCTGGTGTCGGCTGCGCTGCTGGCGATCCCGGGCGCATCGGCCTTCTTCCTCGGTGGCGCGGTGGTCTACACGCGGCGTGCCGGCAGGGCGCTGCTGGGACTGACC
>NZ_JBFUIU010000382.1:0-8464 GCF_056401695.1 Variovorax sp. P4_D9 | reverse complement strand
GTGCGCCAGCAGCAGCCCCCACAGCTCCTGCTGTACCAGGTCCGGCGTCTTGCTGCGCAGCACGGTGCTGGCGCCACGCAAGTGCGT
The DNA here is from genome assembly GCF_056401695.1 of Variovorax sp. P4_D9. Taxonomy (NCBI): domain Bacteria; kingdom Pseudomonadati; phylum Pseudomonadota; class Betaproteobacteria; order Burkholderiales; family Comamonadaceae; genus Variovorax; species Variovorax sp. P4_D9. Next base: position 8,377 of record NZ_JBFUIU010000382.1, on the reverse strand, counting down.
CTTGAACTCGTCAAACACACCCTCGATTTCCCAGCGCTCGTGGTACAGCGCCGCCAGCTCCAGGCCCGGTGCTTGATCGGCGTTGAGCAGGGTGGTGATCAATCGGTAGCTGTCTTCGCTAGGGGTGGCCGAGTTGTGCAGCGTGTACTCAATGACGCGCACGGTCGTGCCGTGACGCCGAGCGYTGTCGGCACTGTCGTAGACGGTGCTCAGGTACGAACCGTCGGCCAGCACCTSCTGTGGCGCCAGCTTGATCGTGGYGCTCACGCGCCACAGCAGTGCGGCCCCGCTGCCCGCGGCCAGTTGCCACAGCTTGAAGCTGTAAAAGCCCCGATCCGCCAGCAGCAGCATGTCCTTGCGCAACCAGTCGGGCAGCACCTCGGCGGCCATCGCTTTCTCGCTGCGCGCGTACGGGGCGATGTCCGCCGCCACRACGGCGTGCGTGCCGCATTCGACCAGCCCGAGCACGCGCGCTTGCGGGAAGGCGCTTTGCCCACGCACGGCCGTGGGGTACCCGAAGAACTGCGCATTGGCCTGCTCGTCGGCCACGTCCAGGCARCTGCCGTCCAGCGCCATCACGCGCCGCTCGCGATACCACGCCCCAGGTGCGCCGGGCGCGGCCAGCGGGCGCAGMACGCGCTGCGCCAGGCGACGCATCACTTCGGGCCCCAGGCGGGTGCGCGCCTGCGAGATCGCGGACTTGCTGGCCTGCACGGCCTCAGCCTGCCCGCCGCCCAGCCAGTGCAGACCCTCGCACACCACGCGCAGCACTTCCTCCAGCGGCGCCTCGCGCCACAGGGCCAGCGCCATCACGTAGTACACCACCGCCGCTGCCGGCAGCAGCCGCTCGCGCTGGCTGGCCTTGCCCGTCTCGGCGAGCACCTCGTCRATCAGCGGGCGCGGACACACCGCCGCAAGCACCCCGGCGCTGATCAGGTGCGCCGTGTCAACTCGAGCCGGTAGCGCCTTCCTTGTTCGTGCCATCGAWTCCGTCCGTAGTGGAGACGGGACCGGATTGTCGCACAGAATTATCTATCTGAACAGTATTGGTCCTAGAGGCGTTCGACTTGGCGGCGTGGCGTGTCGCGACCTTCCCGCGAATCTTGTCGGCGAAAATGGTCAACGACAACCCGATCCTCGAGCAGCAGCGGGATGTATCGCAGTTCGTGGACCTCCGAAAACGCCTGGGCGTGCTTCGCCGGCCGAATCGATCCTGGACATGGAGCAGGAGATCTCCGAGCTGCGCCGCAAGAACGCGCACCTTCGGACGATGAGCGGCATGTACCAGGCCGGCGCCGAGAGCTCGGCCGCGCACGGCAAGGAGATGTTCGGCACGATCCTCACCGCGCTCATCGACCCCGACAGCGGCATCAACAAGACCGCCCGCATCGTCAGCCGTGCACGCCTCGCCGTCATCACGGAGGACTGATGGGCATCCAGCGCAACCGAACCCCCGCCGGCCGGCTGTCCCACATGGTGTTCGGCTTGTGCCATGTCGTCGACGGCCTGGTGCGCCTTCTGACCTTCTGACGCTGGGCCACTTCCACACCACTGCCACGCTGGACTGGGCCCGGCGGCAATCGCGCCGCCAAATCCATAAGCTGAAGGAGGCCCGCTCCGCGACGGCGCCTACGCTTGGCTGGCCGCTTCGCCGGCCATTCCCGTTCACGAATGCCACGTCGGCTGATTCGACGAGCCTCAGTGCGCTGAGGTCGTCTTCGCCTGCCTCCATCGCGACGCTGCGAGCGAAGGCTGAATTCGGCCAGGACCGGACCTTCAAACCCTGAGCCTGATTTCGTCGGATGCCAACCTATGCCCCCTGAATCGATGACCGAAGAGATTGACGAACGCGAGGTCTGGGATTTCGAACTGGCGCAGCGGCTGCCGGGGTTGCTGCTCCTGGTAGGTCTCGCGTACTTCGATTCCGAGGAAACGCTGATTGAGCAGCAGCAGTTCTTCGGGTCGCGTGGGCGAGCGATACAACCTGCCACCAGACACCAGGTCGCTCTACGAAACGGAACCCGGTGAATACCGGCTTCGGTCAACCGGAGAGGTCGTGGTGGACTCTGATTTCACCGTGACGTTCTCCATCCGCAAGCAGCCCGACAAATCGGCAGACGGTGACTGAAAAGGTCAACATGCCACTAGACTACTTTCCGGCGCAAAAATGCCGTTTTTGAGTTTCTGCGTGGCGAGGCAACAAAGGCCAAGGCCGCCGAGATCGGCGGCCTTGGTTTCAGTGCGCGGTGGAGAGGAAGAAGGGGATGGTCTCAGCGTTTGGCTGAAGCTGCGAGAGCGAGGCCGATATTGATCAGATTGTCTGCGACGACGCCAAGCCCTACCCAACGCCCAATGCCCGACGGGCCCTTGTAGCGACATCGATTCAGGCCATGGCGTCTCTTCAAGAGACTGATGCGACCTTCAGCCCCGGTGCGCCACTTCTGGCCATTGCGGAACCATCGTTTCTTCTGGAGCTTCTTGCGCTCGACGCTCTTGGTGGAGCGGTTGGGAATCGAGACGCGTTTGACCCCACGGGCATGGGCGGCGGCCTCGTTGTGTGCCGAGAAGAATCCGGCATCGGCTGCAACCAGGCGGGGTGGGCGCCCGAATTGCTGCTCATGGATATCGAGCGCAGGGACCAACAGATGCGAGTCGCTGGGACGCTCGTCGTAGACCTCGTAGTGCGTGACGATCTGCTGTTCGGCTTCCTGGATCTTGACCATCTTGCCGAACTCTGTGGGCTTGGAGGCCTTGCCTTTGCGGATGATCTCGGTGTGCGCTTCGAACAAGCTCACGAGCTTGCCGCTCGAGTGCGGATTGCCCTTGAAGATGCGCTCACGCGTCTGTCTGATGACCTGTCTCACGCGCGGGATCATGGTCTGCAAATACTTGCGCTCGGCTTCAATGCCCGCCTGCGCAATGACGCAGGCGCTGCGCTTGACGCCGCTTGCCACTTCCTGCACGAAGCGCGTGGCCTGCCCCACCACGCGCCCGGTGATGGACAGCAGCTTGCCGTAGCTGTGCCGCAAGCGCTCCGGACCCTGCTTGACGCGGCTGCGACTGGCGCGCCCGATGTTGAGCAGGCAATTGCGCGCGCTCCTCGTGCGGTCGCGCAGTTTGGCGCCTGCCGCACCGGCGAGTTCCCCGATTCTCTTCATCGCGCGCGTCAGCACCCGCACCCCGTCGCCCAGCAGCGTACTGTCGGTTGGGTAGTGGATGTCGGTTTCCACGACGGTGGTATCGACGCGCATCCTGCGACCGTGGACGACCTTCTTCTCCTGTGCGATGGCGACCACGCGCTGGTGGATCTTCTCGATGATCTGCGGGCCCAACGCGACGCCGAGCTTGCCCAGCGTCTTGGCGTCGGGAACCTTCTCTGCGCCCACGCGCGTGAACTGGCGATACACCAGGTTTGCACGTACCTCGCGCTCAACCACGGCGTAGCTCCAGTTGCGCATGTGCTTCAACACCAGCAGCCGCAGCACGACCTCTGCCGGGGTGCCCTTGCGCCCGCGCGTGCGGCTGTTCGGCCAGCGCTCAGCCAACGCCGTGTACACCAGATCGAGCAACTGCCGGTCGTCAAGCACCTGGTCGACGTGACGCATCCAGTCTTCCCACAAGTCGCCGACCTCCTCAGCAATCAGGCCCTCGGCCAGATTGAGTTGGCGGCGGCACAGCTCAATCACTTCAGGCCTTATTGCGCGCCCGGGCCCGCTGCGCCTTGGCCTTTTCCTTCTCACGCTGCAGCAGGCGCAAGAACCGATCGCGGTTGTCCGCCGCGATCTCCACCCCGATCTCCTGGAAGCGCAACCAATTGCGATGCGCCTCTTTGAGCGCCTCACCCTGCTCGCGCGGCACGTAGACCGAATGCGCCTTGCCCTCGGCGTTGAACATGAGATACAGGTGCGGGCCGTGGCGGCGTGCCGGATCGGTGGCGCAGGCGCACGAGGGATCGCCGCACTTGCGGGTCAATTCGGTGAGCGATCCCTGGATCATCGACTGCGCGGCCTGTTCGATCTCGGTGATTAGCGCTTCCTTACCTATCATATTGTTAAGGTAAATCAAACGAAACCGCTTGTCAAGCAGTTGCGAATGATTCGATCCCGGAAGTTCAAGCGATGCGGCCGATGACTCCCGGCTCATATCGCGCGATGTGCGCTCATGCACAAAGCGCTGCCCGCCGGGCACCACGACCGCCTCGCAAACGGCTACTGATTTTTGCGCCGGAAAGTAGACTAGGGCCTCCGGCCGCTGCCTCCACCGAGCTGCTCAAAACCGTCTACGCAGAACTGGTGGAGCGACAATTGTCACGCCCGCGTGACACTCGAACCTGAGAGGCGTTCTCTTCCTGGACAACTCAATTGACACTGGCGACGGGCGCGCCCTAGACTGCTTCGTTCGAACACTAGGAAAAACGCGACTGGGCTAGACGAGCATCGAGGCTTGGTTGCCCACTTCGGCGCAGCGCGGGCCCGCCCTTTTCAAGTACCCACTTGTACCCTCCGCGCACCGGCAGGCGAGGCGCATAGAGCGAACTCAACCCTCGTGCGTACTCGTCGTTCTCAAACGCGTGAATCGGAGGAATCCATGAACTTCGTTCGCAAGTCTGCGCTGCTTGTCGCAGTAACCGCCATGGTCGTAGCCGCCTTTCAAGGGTGCTCCTCATCCGCGCTCAAAGCAGCGAGATATGAGGCCCCACCACTCGGAACGAGCTGGGTTTCTTCTAGGCGCGATACAGGCAGCTTCGGCACGGCAAGCACGCAACTTTCCTATAAGCGAGGAGAGATTACTTGGCAGGGCAGCCAGCACGTGGCCTTCGAATCCCCGGAGGGAACCATCGTGGCGCAGCCCAACGGAAACTGGGTCGGTTTCTTTGGCCAAGGAAGGCCGCTCATCACATGGGAGCCTCCCCTCAGCTACGAGTGGCCTCTGACCGTCGGCAAGACGTGGAGCGCCAGTCACATGCAGACCGTTCACGCCACCCAGCAGCGCCAGCGCCTCGATATCGTGTACTGGGTCGAAGCCAGCGAAAACGTCTCCGTGCCGGCGGGGGCGTTCGAAGCTTTCAGGGTGAAGTCCACGGACAATATGGGCAACGAGAACTTGGCGTGGTTCAGCCCGGCACTCGGCATCTACGTGAAGCAGTCGATGCGGCGCACAGATAAGCATCCGCAAGGCCCAGGGACGCGTGAGGTGCAGTTGGTCTCGCAAGAGATTCGGAAGTAGTTCCGCGGTCGCCCCGGTCGCACTTGCTCTGCTGGTAACCTGCGTTAAGCCTTTGCGTCCTGTGCGACTGGCCTGACTTGGACCATTTCGGCTTTCGTGTCCGCGTCGGACATACGGCAGCTCAGGGCCCAGAGCGGCTGTACGGCTGGTGACGCCTTTGCACCTACCCGTCCGGCATCCGCGGCCCGAAACGCGTCCATCCCAAGAATGCAATTTCTTGGCCGAACGAGGAATGGTGGACGGTGCACGAGGGAGAGGGGTTGAGAGCGCGAGTACGCGCTAATYATGGCCTGACCTTCTTCGCTCAGGAACAGGGCGTAGAACGGAACCGGTTGCCATTCGCCGAACTTGAGCCACCCCAAGCCCTGCCCAAGGACGTTCAGCGGCAATTCGAGCAGCCACGTCACGATCTTGCGCAAACCTACCGCCGACCCGGCGAGCGCCGCTGCTTGTTGCTCGAGTGATCCCGTCCAGCCCCACGAGGGCACGTGTTGGCGCCTGCGGAGTCGACCGGCGATCGAACCCGGCCGCGGAGCGAGGTTGGTGCGGAAGCGGCCGCCAGCCTTAGCCAAACGCCAGGTGGAACAGCGGCGGTCCACGCCGGGGATTTTTTCGACCCGTACAAGGCGCAACTCACAGGCTCGTCGCATCCAGCGGCGCAAGGCGCCTCACGAGGTGCTGTGTCGACGAGATTCCGAAGACGGCCGTCGGCAAGCTGAACCGCAAGCAGCTTTGCGACCGCTACGGACGCTCCGCGCCGACGATGCAGTGGAAGATCTAGCCGGCACGGCTCAGCCGTAGAGCCCGGCCAGTTCCTCCTGCCCGGCCTCGCACTGCGCGCCCAGGGGCAGCACGCAGACGAACTGGCCGCCCAGTCGGCATCCACTCGCGCCGTCGCAGCCGATGCGAAGGAAAATCCGATATGTAGCGTTCATCGAGCATCGCCGCACCTTGCCATACAGCGCGGACTGTCAATTCCAACCACAGGAGTCATTCTTCCATGCCCACCGACGACGACACCAAGCCTTCCGCCACGCACAGCGCGTATCTGGAGGAAAAGGCCTTCAAATCGCGCACGTTGCTGATCTTCGGCGCGATCACCGACGCGGTGGCGGCCGATGTCACGCGCCGCCTCATCGCACTCGATGCGGACAGCCAGGCGCCGATCGACATCCTGGTGAGTTCGCCGGGCGGGCACCTGGAGTCGGGCGACGCGATCCACGACATCGTGCGCTTCATCACCGCGCCGGTGAACATGATCGGCACCGGCTGGGTGGGCAGCGCTGCCACGCATCTCTTCCTGGCGGCGCCCCGAGAGCGACGCGTCTGCCTGCCCAACACCCGCTTCTTGATTCACCAGCCGAGTGGCGGCGCAGGCGGGCAGGCGACCGACATCGCGATCCAGGCGCAGGAGATCGTCAAGGCCCGCGAGCGCATCGCCCACGAGATCGCGCGCGAAACCGGCAAGCCGCTGGAGGAGGTGCTGGTCGACATCGAACGCGACCGCTGGCTGTCGGCCGAGGAAGCGGTGACCTATGGGCTGGTCTCGCGCATCATCCATCGCAAAACCGAGTTGCGGACTTAGAAGCCATCCGCAAAGACGGATCAGCGCCAGTCGCCGCGCAGCGCCGCCACCTGGTCGGCGTAGGTCGCCTCGATGCGCTGCAGGCGCGCCTGGCGCGCCGCCTCGTTCACCAACTGCGAGGTCATGGCGCTTTGCCTCGCCAACTGATAGGACAGCTTGGCGGCCGGCATCAGCGAGCTGTTGTCGGCCGCGACAAAGCCCGCGAGGTCGTGCCGGGCAGGCTCACCGGCTACCACACCACCACGACGACGGCGGACTTTTAGGCCCTGGCGATTTGTAGCAACAAGTGGACCGCGACTTGAGCTCGCAAATCACAGGGCGGTCTTCGGCAAAGCTGCACTCGTCAGACTCTTCTCGCCAGGACCGGCCGTTCGACGTCGAGGCAGAATTCGGGCCAGAAGCTTGTGTGGCGTGGATAYACCGCATCGGAGTCCGATAGGTCGTTCAAGGGCCTAAAGGCAGCCGTGCGTGGCAATAATCAGCGCGTGAATTCACCGTCCGAGTTTGAAAATCTCAGCAACGACCAGTTGGCGGCGCTAGCTGCACAGTGGCGAGCTCGAGCGTTGCATGGAGAACGAGACGCCAATGGTCGGGCTCATGAACTGGAGCGCGAACTGCGCCGAAGAAGCGGAGCCCTATCCACGCTCGGGGCGGACCTACGCGCCCCACGCCGAATTGCAGGACCTTGGTGGGCGTTCTGGCGCAAGTAGTCCGCCCGCCCAAGCGTTTCCGACATGGCACTTTCGGCCAAGACCGGTCATACGATGCAGGCCCGCGAATCGAATACAAAACACACTGAGGCGTGGAGATGCTGTCACCGAGAACATTGAGGATAGCAGCGGCCGCCACCACCCACCCTTGAGGGCCACCGAGCGATGCGCAGAACGCGGGCCCCAGCGGTCATCTGAAAGAACCGGCGAAATTGCAACGAAGCTATCCCCATCAAAGACGTGGTTCTAGAACGAAGGTGCATCGACAGACGCGCTCCAGGCTCTTGCGGACATGGTTGGGCTTCCGAAAGAGTATCTTGACCTTCTGGCGTTCAGGGGTTACATCTTCACCGCGCTCGTTGAAGTCACCCGTTGGGTAGAGCGGTCTGATGAGGGGAGACATGCACCATGGTCCGTTGCCTGCCGCACTTCCGCCAAACGGTRCGACTTGGCCTGTCCGCCACCCTCTGCGCAGCAGCCGCGTTCGCGCATGCACAGACGCCGCCAGCGGTGGCCGGGTCGGACACAACGGTCGTCAAGCAGAGCAACATCGTCCCACCCATCGTCGCAAAGCCTTGTCGCCCTGGGAACTGCCCGTTTGCAGGTCAGACGGTGACCGTCCTGGTTAACGGGGGCAAGGCAATCGCCGGCCCCGTTCAAGAGCTACGGTCGGAATTCGAAGCCGCCACAGGAGCAAGGCTCGTCGTCGTCGAGAAGACCGTCGACGAGCACTACGCGAGCTTGATCTCGGACGTCAGCACTCAGAGAGTGAGAGTTTTTCTCCGAGCCCGTCAAACTGGCACGGGAATGGCTTCGCAGTTGGCATGACGACGCAGATTGATGCAAGCGAAGGAAG
>NZ_JBFUIU010000381.1:0-8517 GCF_056401695.1 Variovorax sp. P4_D9 | reverse complement strand
CTCTTCGGGCTCAAGCGCTCGCGCTCGCGGATCATCGGACCCTCCTATTCTTCGATCTCGCGTCCGTGTAGGTAGTTCGAGCGGATTCTGCGCCGCCGCGCACCCACATTGCCGGAGGGGGCCGGCGGCGCCGACCCGCGCAGCGTCAAGGATTGGTATCAAGGGCTGAAGACGAACCGGCTGGCTTCGCCGTGGGACCAAGGTCTCGCTCTGCCTGCTCGAGTGCCTGATAGGCAATCTTGAACAGGTTGACGAGCTCGATAAAGTTTGCCTGTCCTTTCCCTTGCAACTGGGCGGCTGCGAGTGTCGCGGCGGGCTGGATGAGTTCGATTTTCGTATGTCTCTTCCTCTTGGTGAATCTGAGGGCGCAGTGTGGATCCGGCGAGCCGGGGCCTTTCACGCCTTGGAATGCCCGCCCAAGCTCGGACCCTGTGCTGCGCCACTTCAAGCGGCTTTGGTGCAAATTTTCGGCGAAGCCAAGTGACGTCTCCGAAGGTCCGGGCAGGTTATGCCGAAAGCACGGCATTCCAGATCGCGGGCGCGGCTTGGCCGCAAACAAGCAACTGACTGAGATTGAATTGACCCTTGCGAACTCGGTGCAGCAGCTCGACGCCGGCGATCGTCACCGCAGCACGGTCGAAGACCTTGAACCCGAGCATGGGATTGATGCGCGACTTCACGCCTCGATGGTCTTGCTCGATCATGTTGTTGAGATATTTCGACGACCGCAGCCGCGTGTCTTTCCAGCGCGGGTTCTGCGCGGGCAGTTCCCGCACCGCGCGATGCGAGGCGGCATAGCCATCGAGCGTGATACTCACCGGAGCTCGGCCTTGAGTCTCCAGCGCCTTGCGAAAGAACGCTTTGGCCGCCTTGACATCGCGATTGGCGCTCAGACGGAAATCGACCGTCTTTCCTTCTCGATCGACGGCCCGGTAGAGATAGGTCCATTTGCCGCGGATCTTCACGTAGGTCTCGTCGACGCGCCACGAGCGACCGGCCTTTCGAGCGAATCGATTCCAGCGCTTCTCGAACTCCGGCACGAATCGTTGGACCCAGCGCATGATCGTCGTGTGGGCCACCCCAAGTCCGCGCTCGGCCATCATCTCCACCAAGTCACGCAAGCTCAGCTTGTAGCGCAGGTACCAGCGAACGCATAGCACGATGATCTCCCGCTCGAAGTGCCGACCTTTGAACAGTTCGTCCATGCTCTGCAACTTCTTCCCCACGTTCCGCCTTCACGTACAAAGGTCGGTAGCCTACTCGAAGCCAAATTTTGCACCAGAGCCCCTAAGGCCGCCCAATCAACTTCATCGCGCGGCCGCGGGCCAGGGCGGCCGAACGGCTGCGTACACCCAGCTTCACGTAGAGGTTGTGCAGGTGCCATTTGACGGTGGACACCGACAGGCTCAACTTGTCTGCGATCTGATCGTTGGTGAGCCCTTGGTCCAGCAACTCCAGCAACTGGATTTCGCGCAGCGTGAGCTCGTCCGTGCCGCCATGGTTCGCCTCGTCGAGCGGATTGAACGCATCCGCTGGCGCGGGTTGCATGGCCGGCCGCAGGCGTTCCGCGAAGGACACTTCGGAAGCGCGCGCCAGCCCGAATGCGCGGGGCCCGACTTCCGCAAGGAGCTTGCTGACCAATTGCTTCTTGAGCTCGAAGGGTTGAATCGCATTGCCGGGCGTAGCCAGCGCGATGGCTGCCGAAAAGTCGCGCAGCGCCGCTCGCGTCTGCGAGAGGCGCATGTTCGCGTCCGCGGCCAGCAGCAACAGTTCGATCTCGTCCCGACGACGGTCGTCCCGCCGCGCTGCCTTGACCAGGGCCTCGATGCGCGCCAGTGTCGCATTGCTTGTGCGTCTGGCGATCTGCAGCTCGAGCTGCGCGAGCATCCAGTCGCCGCGGTCGCGCATCGGCTGCGCGCCGTCGGCGCGATGGCACTCGGCACTCAGTCCGCAGAGTTCGGCCTGAACTTCCGCATCGTGCATGCGCCCAAGCTGGATCAAGCGGCGAATCTTCGCTGCGGCCAGCAGGCGCTGGCCACGCGGCGGATAACTGTGCGCCACGCGGTCGAGCATCTGTGACGAGATTCCGGGGCCGTCGTCCGCATCACCGCCCCAGAGCGAGGCGCAGGCGATCAGACCGTGTTCGAGCGACACAATGATCCCGTGGTGCATGGCTCGACCCAGACTTCGCTCGGCCAGCTTGCGTGCCGCCTCGATGCGACCCTGCTCCAGCAGGGCTCGCGCATGGACAAAGTCCAAGGTCGCCACCACGCTGGCGTCGGCCCCGATCACGCGCACGACACGCTCGCGCGTCTCGGCCAGGAGTTCGTCGGCGGCGTTGGGACGGGCCTGCCCGATCTCGACGCAAGCCCGCAGGATCGCCACCCAGGCCAACCCGTAGGCGCTTTCGGAACGGTCGATGCTGGCGCGCGCCCGCTCCATCCGTTTGCGTGCGGCGCCCAGTGTGCCGCGGTCGATCTCGGCGATGCCGGCAATGGAGACGACGGTCGAGACCGTGAGCGCGTCGCCGGAGGTCTCGTGCGCCAGCCAGGCCTCAGCCTGATCGTGCGCCGTGTCCAGCCGGTCCAGCCAGACGTTCACCAGCATGCGCAGGAAGAGCATGCGCTGCTGGGCGCCGGGAATGGCGCGGAAAGCCTCGTCGCTGACCGCGCGCCGGTCCAGATCGTCCAGCGCTTGCCGCGCCCGCTCGTACTGCAGCGAGTCGCACAGGGCCCAGACAAACCATGCATGCACTTCCGGTGACGGCATCGCGCCGGCGGCCATCAGTCGGTCGACCCACTGGATGAGCTGGGACATCTGGCCATGGTTGCCGACCACGACGTGAGCGACGCGTTCAAGCAGCTGCTGGGCCAGCGCGGTGCATCCGCCATCCAGTGCAATCGAGATGGCTGCGGTCTCGTCGCCTTGTCTCAGATGCCAGTGCGCAGCACGCTCGAGCACCTCGCGGCATCGCGCCGGTGCCAGATTTTCGCGGCTCTCGGCCAGCAGGAACTCGCGCAGCAGCGTATGAAAACGGAACCAGCGTCGGCTGCGGTCCAAGGGGAAGGTCAGCACGTTGCGCTCGACCAGTTCATTGAGCCACTGGCGCGCCTGCGCGCGATCGGTCATCTCGGCCGCCAGGTCGGCGCTGAACTCGCGCACCAGCGCGATCTCCATCATGAACTGCACCATGGCGGGGTCGAAATCGACCAGCACGCGCCGCGTCAGCACGCGGGCAATGTCGCTATGGTCGCCGCCGAAGCGTTCGAGGACCGGGTCGATATCGAGCGTGCGCTGGCCCGGTACCGCCGGCTCGCCCCCACCACCTAGCAGCAGGACCTGCAGCAGTCGCACGGCGGCGGGCCATCCTTCGGTGTGGGCAAWGATGCGGTCCAGCTGCTGCTCGGTGGTGGCGCCAAGGCCCGCCTGGTGCAGGAGGGTCGCTGCGCTGGCGCGGTCGAAGCTCAGGTGCGCCGGGCGAAGCTCGAGCGCGCCGACCTCGAGCTTGGCGCGCGCCAGGTCCAGCGGAACGTCGCGCGTGCTCGACAGCAGCAAGTGCAGCTGCGGCTGGGGGTGGAACACCAGGCGCTGCAGGAATGACTCGAGCGTCGGATCGCGGCAAAAACCCAGGTTGTCGATGAACAATGCCGTTGCGGTCCTTGGGTTGGCCARCAGCGCCAGGACCACATCGGCAAGCGCACCGCGATCCGGAAACCGGGCACCGGCCGCAGCGATCTCCGGAACGCCTTCGATGCCGGCATGAACCATGGACGCGCACAAGCGATGCAGCAGGGTCGACAGATCGCTGTCTCGGTCGTCCAGCGTCAGCCACAGACAGGTGTAACCGCGCGCCGTCAGCTCGTCGTACACCGCGCTGAGCATCACGGTCTTGCCGTAGCCCGGGGGCGCGCAGGCCGTGACCAGTCGCGGGAAGGGATCCATCTGCAGCGCCATCGAAATGGCGCGCGTCGGTACGGTGGCGAAACCGAATCGCGGCGGGCCGAAAGCAGCGTCCGACGCGTGCACCACGCCGCCCGCAGCGTCGGCGCGAGCGGGCGTCGGTGACGGCTTGCGTGCGGCGTCGCGGTCTTCTGGGGCAGTCACATGGGTGGCGAGGTGAGGGGGCACGCGCATCTTAGACATCGACGAATTTGATTCGCATGGAGTAAGTACCTATGCGTACGATCTTTGTCTTGTTGCCTCGGTGTGACCGGAGCGCTGGCGCGACATTCGGGTTATCCCCATCCCGAACCGAACTCTTGATCGGCTTCGCGAATCAGGCGACGGGCTCCAATGATCGATCACTGGAACCAGAACCGTACTCAGGAGACACCCCATGACCACCGCAACTGCCGAAGGCCAAGCGCTGCAACATTCATCCGCCGTTCGCAAGGCCCGCGCGGCGCTCTCGCGCGCGCCGCAGGCGCCGCTGACGGTCGAGGACATCGACATCGCCGCCCCGCGCGCGGACGAAATCCTGGTGCGCATGGTGGCCACCGGCATCTGCCACACGGACGTGGTCTGTGCCAATGGCTTCCCGGTGCCGATGCCGATCGTGCTGGGGCACGAGGGCGCGGGTGTGGTCGAGGCGGTCGGAGCCGGCGTGCGCGACCTGGCGGTCGGCGACCATGTGCTGCTGTCCTTCAACTCCTGTGGTGCGTGCCCGAACTGCCGCAGCCACGAGCCCGCCTACTGCCACCAGTTCATGGGGCTGAATTTCGGCGGCGTGCGGCTCGACGACGGAACGTCGCCATTGAGTCAGAAGGGCGAAAAGGTGCATGGCCAGTTCTTCGGCCAGTCCTCCTTCTCGTCGCTGGCGATCGCGCGCTCGATCAATGCGGTGAAGGTGGACAAGTCGCTGCCGCTGGCACTGCTCGCCCCGCTGGGCTGCGGCGTGCAGACCGGCGCGGGCGCAGTGATGAATTCGCTGAAGGTGCGCGCGGGCCGATCACTGGTGGTCTTCGGCTGCGGCGCCGTCGGCCTGAGCGCGGTGATGGCCGCCAAGGTCGTCGGGGCCACGCCGGTGGTCGTCGTCGAGCCCAGCGCAGAGCGCCGAGCCCTGGCACTGGAACTGGGCGCCGCGCATGCTATCGACCCCACCGGCCATACGGACCTCGTCGCGGCGCTGAAGGAAGCGGGCGGCGGCGGCTTCGACTATGCGATCGATACCTCAGGCATCCCGGCGGTAATGAAAAGCGCCGTGGACGTGCTGCTGCCCAACGGCATGCTCGGCCTGATCGGCATCCCGCCACCGGAGGCGCCGATCCCCTTGAGCATCATGGACCTGTACCTGCGCGGCCTGGGCGTGAAGTGCATCGTCGAGGGTGACGCCGATCCGCAAACTTTCATACCGAAGCTGGTGGAACTGTTCCAGGCCGGAAAGCTGCCGGTGGATCGGTTGGTCAAGCAGTACCCCTTCGAGAAATTCAACGAAGCCTTCGTCGCTGCGAGCAACGGTTCAGTCATCAAGCCCGTCGTCGTGTTCTGAATGCCCTGCAGGAGGCCACCATGCTCGACTATCTGAAGTACTACTTCTCGCCGGTCACACAAATCGTCAGCCTTGGCGGCTTTCTCATGGGTGGCCACTATGTCTGGCTCGCCATCGCCTGGTTCCCGGTGATGGCGATCATCGACAGCGTACTGCCGCGCGATTTCAGCGCGCGCCAGATGAAGAGCAAGGCCCTGGCCTTCATTCCCGTGTGGCTGTCGGTGCTGCTGGGGCCTGCGCTCTACGTCGGCTTGGCGGGGGCGCTGGCGCATCACGACCTGAGCGGCTGGCAGATCTTCGGCGCCATCCTCGGCACCGCCTGGATGTCGGTRCTGCCGCTGGTGCCGGCCTCGCATGAGCTGTATCACGCACGCGGCGCCATCGGCAAGACCTTCGGACGCTACGCCCAGATCTGTTTCCTGGATTCGACCCGCATGGAGGCGCACGTCGTCGGTCACCACATCGACGTTGGCACGGCGCAAGACTGCGACACGGCCGCTCGTGGTGTCACGCTCTACCAGTTCACGCCGCGCGCGGTTGTCCGCTCTACCGTGATGGCGCAAAAATTCATTTCTGACGCGCTGGAGAAGAAGGGATACGGCCGCTGGTCCATTCGCCACGCGTTGTGGCGGGCGATCCTCGCGCAAGTTGTCTTTCTGGGTGGGTTGTGGCTGATCGGAGGCTGGCAAGCCGTGCTGGCCGCGCTGGGCGCGATGCTGATCGCACGCTTCTGGGTCGAGTCGTTCAACTACTTCCAGCACTACGGGCAAGTGCGCGTGGCCGGCGCGCCGATCGAGAAGCGGCACGTCTGGAATCACCTAGGCTGGTTGTCGCGTGTGGCCGCATTTGAGATCACCAACCATGCGGATCATCACCTCAACAGCTACCTCTCGTACTACGCCCTGGTGCCGCACCGCGACGCGATCCGCATGCCAAGCGTGTTCGTCTGCTTCCTGGCTGCGCTGTTCCCGCCGATCTGGTTCAGCTGGATCATCAAGCCGGCGCTGAAGGAGTGGGACACGACGTGCGCGAATACCGAGGAGCGCCAACTCGCCGCCGAGCAGAACCGGAAGGCCGGGTGGGAAGACTGGTTCGGCGCAGAAGCCCGGGAGCCGGGCAGCGAGACGCACGTCCATGCGTAATCTGTTCAAGTCCGTATTCGGCGGCGGCAGCGCTGCACGCGTCGTGGAAATTCTTCCGCTAGGCGCGCGCATCGAGCTGGCGTCCGGTCAGACGATTCTGGAGGCGGCACTGGCGCAGGGCGTGGCCTATCCGCACAACTGCACCGTCGGCACCTGCGGTGCCTGCAAGACCCGGCTGGCGCAGGGTCGTGTGCAGGCCTGCAGCGACTTCGGATACACCCTGTCGAAGCGGGAGCTGGAGGCGGGCTACATCCTGGCTTGCCAGGCCATGCCGCGCGATGCGCATACGGTGGTTGAGATCGCAACAGCGGCGGCTGATCTGCGACCACCCGAGTTCTTCGAGGCCCAAATCGTCAGCACCGAGGAGCTGACCCACGACATCCTGAAAGTCGTGGTCCGGACCGAACGGCCGGTGATGTTCGTGGCCGGCCAGTACGCCAGCTTCGAGGCGCCCGGCATTCCCAGAAGCCGGCACTATTCCTTCGCCGACGCGCCGCAGCGCACCGGCCGCATGACATTGGCCTTCTTCATCCGAAAGGCGCCCGGTGGCGAATTCACCGGGGCACTGTTTGCTGGCACCTTGACCGGAAAGCGGCTGAAGATGCAGGCGCCTCACGGCGATTTCCATCTGCGTCCCGGCGCTGTGCCCATGGTCTGCATCGCCGGTGGCAGCGGGCTGGCGCCGCTGCTCAGCATGCTGGAAGACATGCGAATGAGGCGCGAGCGGCGTCCCTGCGTACTGCTGTTCGGGGCGCGTACCCAGGCCGACCTCTATGGGCTGGGCGCGATCCGCGACATTGCCGCTGCCTGGCTCGATCCCTTCGAGTTCGTGCCGGTCTTGTCCCAGGAGCCCGAGACGAGCGGCTGGACTGGCGCGCGCGGCATCGTGACCGACTTCATTGCCAAGGCTGGAAAGCACTTCCAGCTGTCGACCGCGCAGGGCTATCTGTGTGGCCCGCCACCAATGATCGACGCGGGCATCGAGAAGCTCGTCGACCTCGGGATTCCGCCGGACAGCATCTTCTACGACAGATTCACCGACGGCGTGGCAGCGCCTGTCAGGGGGAATCTGGCGGAGATGAGCGCCGCCTAGAGCGGCGTATGCCGAAACCCATTCACCACTTCGTTTCTTCGCTCCTTGCGGTTCAAGTTTTTTCCTGGAGACAACCCATGACCATCGAACATAACTCCTTCTACATCGGCGGCGAATGGATCGCCCCGTCTTCGTCGAAGCGCTTCGACCTTTTCGGCGCCGGCAACGGCGAGCTCATTGCGCGCGTGCCCGAGGCGCTCGAGGCTGACGTGGATCGCGCCGTCGCCGCGGCGCGCAAGGCATTCGATCACAGCGACTGGTCCACCTGCGCGCCGAGCGTGCGCGCGGCGGTACTGACCCGTTTCGCCGAGGCCCTGCACAAGCGCAGCGCCGCACTGGCCGGTGCCGTCAGCCAGCAGAACGGCATGCCGCTGAGCCTGAGCGAAATGCTCGAAGGCGGTTTCGCCACGGGCATCGTCAGCTTCTACGCAGGGTTGGCCGCCAACCCGGTGCCGGACGACAAGCGGCCATCGCAGATGGGCAAGGAGACCCTGGTCGAGCGCACCGCCATCGGCGTGGTCGCTGCCATCGTGCCCTGGAACTTCCCGGTGGCTCTGGCAATGACCAAGATCGGCCCGGCACTGGCCGCTGGCTGCTGTGTGGTGATCAAGCCTTCTCCAGGCACCGTCCTCGACAGCTATATCGTGGCCGAGGCCGCGCACGAAGCGGGTGTCCCGCCTGGCGTGCTGAACTGGGTGGCGGCGGACCGTGCGGTCGGCGCCTATCTCGTGTCCCACCCAGGTGTGGACAAAGTGGCCTTCACCGGTTCCACCGGTGCTGGACGGAGTATCGCC
>NZ_JBFUIU010000380.1:0-8590 GCF_056401695.1 Variovorax sp. P4_D9 | reverse complement strand
GCGTCGAACAGTTCCACGGGCGCCAGCTTCGGCAGCTTCCTGGCGTCATCGACCGTGCCGCCCAGCCACAGGTCGACATCTCCCCGTTCGATCGTGATCGCTGAGCGCTTATCCTGTTGATGCGGCTCGAGCCGCGGATCCGGCTTGTGCATGCGGGACGTCAGCGGGTGGTGCAAGTTGCTTGGCCGAAGCGAATAGGCTGCCCCCTGAGCGTCTCTGTCCGATCGTTTGTGCAAAACATCACGAATAGGTCAACATCGAAATGGAGCTACGCCCACCGACTGCGCGGCCATCGAAGACATTCGCGTGGCCATGCCAACGGACGACCCTTACGACCCTCTGAGCGAACGCCGGAAACCAATGACGGAGTGGGAGCGCAGTCTGCGCCCGGCGAGCTCTTCAAACTGGATGTTCCTTGTGGCGCTCGCGTTCGCGACGGCGTTCCTGGCGCTCGCACTGTGGCAGGGTTGGCTCGATTGGCCTGGACAAGGGGCAGTCTCACGAGAAGCGAAGTGCGCCCCGCCCTGCGGCTTACTCCACAGTCACCCCGGCGCCACTTTCGGATCCGGACACCATCCGACGTCGGAGCCAGTTGAGACTCCTCGAATTCAACACGTCACCRAGTGCGTGACGTCTTCAGGGGCAGCGATGTACTCCGACGGACCTTGCCCTACAGGCACGCGCGCCGCTATTGTTGCAGTTCGGCCCGACGTCAACCTTGCCGACGGCATGGAGCCGAGCGCCCGAGCGGCGTCAACGCGGGAGAACAGCGCCGTGACTCAGGAGCGGCTAGCTCACGAGCGACGTGTTGCGATGAATGTCGACAGCGCTGAGGTGGAATGCGACCAGCTGGATTCGGTAATTGCCGCTCTCGACGCCGCAGCTCGACAGCCGCTCCCGGGTACCGAGCAGGACCGCCTCAGAGGCGAGCGGAAGCGAGCACGAGACCGCCAGTTTGCGCTACGGTGCCGATGATGAGCGCGAAGCCAGACGGTGGCTCTTTCAGTCAGAATGCGGCCCAAGACCGAACGTTCAATCCCCGACCCTAAATTCGTTGTAATGCAACCTATGCCTCCCGAATCGATGACGAAGTCGCGGAGAAGACGACACCATGCACATCTCCATTCTCACCTTTGAAGGCTTCAACGAGGTTGACCTGCTGATCGCATCGGCATCGTCAACCGCGTCAAGAAGCCAGAATGGCGGGCACGTCTGTTCCGATGAATGACCCCTTCGACGGCCCAGCGAAGGGGCGCCGCGCGCGGCCTGATTGGCGACGAAATTCGCCATCCGGACATAGGTTGGGTGGTCGTCGTCATGGACACGCGCGACTTGTCTCCCCAGGCCGCGGCCATCTACGCCGGCGCCAAGCAGACGAAGTACGGCATCGAGGTCCTGCTGAACTCGAAGGACGCCGCCCTGGAGAAGCTTTTCAAGCACCTGGGTCTCTACGAGCGCGACAACCACCAGCGCGTCGACCCACTGGCCAGCCTCCTGCACACGATCGTCAGTGGCAACTCCAGCGGCTTCAAGACCGTGGCGCATGACCTCGAGCATGGTTGGAAGGACTACGGCGGTCGAGATCGCAACCCAACAAGATAACCCCGGCCCTCACTCCTTCAAGAGAAGTGGGCCGGATGATTTCCTACGTCGTCGAGGCGGTCTGCTTGTGAGAATAGCTGCCAGCGCAGCCTGTTTCTCGCGCTCCTACGCCGCCACGTTGGCCCCGTGCTGCTGCTTTAGCAGGCCGAATTGATGTTCTGCCGCATTTGGTGGCCATGCGCGCTGGACATCCGGACACCGGCTGCCGGACTTTCTCGATCCGGCGCCACGGAGGGCACGAGAACCGAGGTTACCCATACGTTCGCGCGCAATGTGTTAGCAACGCAAGGTTACCGGGCCTCAGCAGTCGCGTCGATCGGAACATGTCGGAGCGGGTAGACTACGAACGCTGGTCTTCAGATCAGCAAGTAGCAGGTGACCGCCGGAGACTTCGTATCGATGGCGTGCTACCAGGGCAGTGCTTCGCTCGGCCTCCCGGCATAAATTGATCCCGTAGATCGTTTCCAGACCGCCAAGTCACCTGGCTTCTCTGGAAACATTTTGGGCGAAAGATTCATCGCGAACGCCGCGGTCATGCGGGTCCGACGGCTTCCTCAGCTTTCCTGGAGATGGCGCGGAACAAAGCGATCTTCAGCTTCTTCGATCTCATGATCTCCTGGGCTTCCGTGAGGTCTGCATCTTCAGGGGTGTCCACTTCCAAAAATCCGTATCGCTCGTAGTCGAGCGTGCGAGTGTCGGCGYAGTGTTTGATGCGCTTGACGTAGGAGAAGGAGTTTGTCACGTCAGCAAAATGGCTCTCGACCTGACTGAATGCGTCGGCCTTGCGGACTACGAGCATCCTTCTCTTGGTCACGAACTCTGAACGCGCCCCCTTGTGGTTGAAACCGATGTTCTTGAAGAGCACGACTTCTCCATCCTTCTTCAACCAATATCTGCCAACGTCGAACCAGTACCCGCGATCCGCGATCGCTTGGACCTTCAGGCAGCCGAGCCGTTCGGAGATGAGATCCTTGTGCCGTTTGAGGAAGCCGTCGACCTCGGTCCTGGCGATCGACACGTGCAGCGAATCGACGTTCGCATAACAGATTTCCGCGGATCCGTCGGACACGAAGCGCTCGATGGTCCTCATGAGCTTGAGTCTCGCGCTCGCGACGATCCGCGCGGACAGGCTGAACACGAGGCTGTCGGCCTGGATGTCCAAATAAGTGAGCTCCACGCCACTGTCATGCTTCTCGATTTTGAAGTACTTGCTCGTGTTCAAGAATCTGGATACGCCGGATATCCCGACCTTGTCGAAGTTCAAATGAAATTCCGACGACAGGAAAGTCTGCACGGCGTCCAGGGAACCGAAGCGTTTCTTCTTGAAGACGCGCTGGTTGGTCGAACTGTGCATGAGCTGCAAAGACAGCTTGCAGAAGTTCTCCATCACGGAGTCACCTCTTGACTTGCACTGGCGCCGCCTCGCGTAAAGGTCGCGTGCCTTTTGAAGAAGAGGGTGGGGCACGGTCTTGGCGCTGCAAAAGCCCTCGATGATCGCGACCTCGCGGAAAAACGTCCCGTAGTAGAGGATCTCATCCTTGAACAGAACCGTTTCGATCGAATCATCCGGGGCGAGCTTGAATCGGTGGGGCGTGCCCAGACGCTTGTACAAGAACGGATGCTTGTCAAGGAAGAATCCATCTTTGGCGCCTCGCAAAATGACCCTATAGATACCTTCTTCCAGCTTGCCGACATCGGTGGCGGGGTCCTCGAAGGATTCGTACCGAATGGATCTCGGCTCACAGAACCGACCGTTCATGCAGTCGGCATACATCGAATTGAAATCGAAGGCGATGATCACCCGGTCCGGGCGCTCCTCCTTCAACTTGAAGACTTCCTGGTAACCCTCTTTGTACGCAAAGAAAAAATGCCGGTCGAGCGCGTTCTTGAAGCGGAGCTTTCTGGCGACGGAATGCAGATGTCTGACCGTCTGGTCCCGCGCGAAACTACCGCCTTTGATGTCTAGGTTGTCGACCTTTTTCAGGAGCTTGTACAGGATGTCCAGGTTCGAGCGGAGAGACCGACCTGGCTTGACGTCGGCCATGAGGGGGTAGTCGACTTCGAGGATGCTCAGGCGCACATCTCGCAGTACCGCCTGCTCGAGAAGGAGGAAATATTCCTTGATGGTCAGGACGATCAGACGCATCCCGCCGTCTCCGGAAAACGTCTCGAGGAAGCTTGTGGCATCGGAGATGCCGCCCACGTGCATGATCCTGTCGCCGTCCGTCGCGATAGGCACATAGAGCGTCTTCCTCATCGCATTTGGATGGTCTGAGGCAATCCTGCGCGCGCTAGGGGGTGCGGCCAGGGAGGAGCGCTGGAACGAGACCCGGTTGTCCAATCTGCCGCAGACGATGGTGTTCGCCATCCTCAGACAAACGTTGTCGCGTAAATCTGCAGCGCCTCGGCAGCGTACCTTGGCGCAGGCATGAGATCATCAAGCGTGTCAAGCTCGGAGAGCTTCTGTCGGATTGTCTTTTGGTAGAAGTGCGACAGGGGCCGCAAATGGCGGACGCGCCATTTCGGAAAAAAAGTTTTGCCGGCGGGCAATGCGGTTTCCTTGGGCGAGAAATACTCGAAATTGGACATTGCCGTGCTCAGGCCGTCCATGTACAGGGCGTAGCTCTCGTCCCTCGAATTTATGTCGTGTAAGTTCAGATGTAGCCTAGCGACCGACAGAAGATTCCTCATGTGCTTGACAGGGAGTCGCGCCGCCGCCCCAACTCCGAAATGGCCGTCCACTCTGTCGTGCACGAAGCGTTGGATCAGCCCGACCCGGTCATAGGCGACCGAGCGTGCCGAGTTTTCCTTGAGCGAAGCACACAGCTCAGCGATTTCGTTGTTCAGGGCCATGTTGCTACTCATTCCACATACCTTGTATAAAATGCCGCTGATGAGTGTCTCGATGCAGTTTTTCGAGTCCACAATGTTCGAGTAGATCGGTGGAACGCCTTCCTTCCGCAGGTAGCGGCCAATTGCATAGTCAATGTTGTCGCGCATCAACTTTTGGATGAGGCGTCGCTTGATTAGTACCGCACTGTCCAATCCGGCGATCAGCTTTGCCCCGTTTTTTAACCGTTCGGCGTCAATGCCGTCGTCGATTCTTTCTGAATTCCTCGCCGGCTTTCTCTGAGGGGCGATGTCGTCGTCATCAAGATCGTCATCGGCTTGTGACCGAAAAAAGATCCGATGGACGCCGCTGCTGATTTCCAGTTCGGTGAAGCACCCTCGCATGTCAAAACTGTCGCTGCTCAAGATTCGTGCTTTCGAGAACGCTTTGCGATATGCAAAACTTGGTTTGAATTTGAAGAAAACCGCTTCCCTATGAGACTTGCGTTCGCTATCGACAGCCGAGGCATGCCCCAGCCAATGAGATCGCGACGAATGAAGTGCCTTGGAAAGGTTGGGCGCGTAGAACCGCGCAATCATTGTGCCCTGTTCCACCTACTGATCGAAATAGTCCGACCAGTACCGGACCAGTACCGTTCTTGCCGAAGCCGGCATCGCAGATCAGAGAAGCGAGAAGATGGCCCCGCATCATCCCGACGCGCGTACCCTGCTCGGCCTGTCAGCGCACACCAAATTTGACCAGGCAAGCGATCGGGACACCAAGTAGAACTTCCGCGTACCCGGAGGTCTCTACGCGCGACAACCACCAGCGCGTCGACCCACTGGCCAGCCTCCTGCACACCATCGCCAGCGGCAACTCGAGCGGCTTCAAGCCCGTGGCGCGCGACCGCGAGCACGACGAGGACGACTGAGGCGATCGAGATCGCCGCCACGTTGGCCCTGTGCTCCGGTTTGGAGGGCGACTTCTTCGCCTCGGGAGGTGTCACTGGGCATCGGGGCGACGATCTGGACGCTGGAGTACGAGGCGACCAGACAGGGCATGAAAAAGCACACCCGGCGGCGGGCTTCTTTGGGGGGTGTGGGGGCGATCCCTATGGGCGGCGCTTGTACGCCGACAACATACCGACAGAGGCGATGCCTGTGCTGCCTGTGCTGGCTAAGCGCCGCCCTTGCTCGCCAACTATTTCTCGGAGAGCGCTTCCACATCGTCAGGTAGCCCAAGTTGCTGCGCGATACTGCTTGCGAAGAGGAATCCCACGGCGAGCGCAAGCATGACTCACCGTGGGCATCTATCCGAGTGTGCGCCAATCATCAATAATCCTTAACAATATCAATATTAAATGGAAACTCAAGCTTTGATTGAATTACACGAATCTGTGCATTCGGGTAAATTTCCCGTCGAGTTGATTTCTACTTTGAGTGCGAATCCAGAAGCGTTGAATGAATGCGAGGTATTGGATTTCAAAGAGGCAGCGCCAGATGATGATGTTGAGTATGCAAAAGCCGTCAGAGACGCAATTGCTCTTTACAACTCCTATGGCGGCTTTATTGTATTTGGTGTCGAAGAAATAGAGAAGGACCGTCAGTATCGTATTTGTGGTGTCAATTCTGAGTTGCATATACAAAAATTCTTGGACATGCTTCGCAATACCTGCGGGATGGATTTTCGAGTGGATCGAAAACGATKCCAAATTGATGAAAAAAGTCTTGAGATACTGCGCGTTAGCAGACGGCCGGACGGGGATCAGCCGCTCAAATGCATCAAGAATGGTCCTGAGCTAAAGCCGAAACAGCTTCTTTACAAACGCGATGACATCGTCTTTCGCAGAATAAATTCCAATGCGGTCGCCGACAAACCAGCGGACTATGAGTTCTTGTACTCGCTGCGAAAGCAGCCCTACTTCGAGGTGCAAACAGCAGAGACGAACGGCTCACCGATTGTTCATAATTTGCCGGATCGGGCTTTGATTTGTGCTCAGTTCGTTGGAAGATCAAGCGACCTTGACGAGCTATGGGAATGGTTGGCTGATGATTTTTCGAGAGTTAGGCTTATCGCTGGAGAGGGTGGGTTGGGAAAAACGAGCCTGGCCTATCGATTTTGCGAAGACCTCATCAAAAGAAATGTAAAGCCATTTGAAACGGTGACTTGGCTTACCGCAAAAGATCGTCAATTCATTCCGTCGGCTGACGATTATCGCCGCGCGACCGAAGTTGATTTTAGCGACGCTTTATCCTTATTTAAGACAATCGCATTTCGTTTGGGCGCTTCTAAAGAAGAGATTGGAGGTGATGACATAAAAGCTGCAATGCAGTTGGCATTGCAGGTTTGCGAAGCGATGCCCAGCGTTGTTGTCGTTGATGACGTCGACTCGCTTTCTGAGAATGACCAAAAGCGCGCACTTGAATTTGGCATGCGGGCGCCTCCGGGGACCAAGCTCCTCCTTACGACCAGAGTGAACTTCTCATATTCAAGCGACAACGTTTTGAAGCTTGAAGGGCTTTCTTCTGAAGATTTTGCCGATTTTACCGATGTACTTCGGAAAAAATATCGATTGCCCGAAGCAACCTCGAAGCAAATTGCAAACTTCAGACAAGCTTCAGGCGGATCGCCCTTGTTTGCGGATTCCATACTTCGCCTAGAAAGGCGGGGCCTGCCCTTTGATCAGGCGGTCGGCCAATGGAAGGGCCAAAAAGGCATTGAAGCTAGAAAGGCGGCCTTGCAACGCGAGGTGCAGCAGCTTACCAAGGAATCCAAAAGAGCACTTTACGTTATCAGTATTCTTAGGAATTGCAGCTATATCGAGCTTGCGCAAATTCTTGAATATTCGGAGCAGACTTTGGGCGATGCGCTCCAAGAACTTGCGAGCTTGTTCTTGGTAAGTGCACCCGCAATTGCAAGGGAGGCGCGTTTCACTGTAGAGCCAAACACGGGCATGCTCGTGACTGAAATTGCCTCAAGCCTCGGCATCGATCATACCGCTTTGCTTGCGACAGCGAAAAAGAGCGGAAAGGACGCTATCGAGTTAGGTATGGTCCGTCGTTTGGATATTGTTGGCCAAGCGATTAGCCAAGCGATCGCTAAGCTGAAGGATCGTGACCCACGATCCGCGCTTGACGGATTGCTTGAAGTAAATAAACGCCTAACAAAGCCTCATCCCGACCTGCTGATGATGATGGGGCGCTGTTACCTTGAGCAGATCCCGCCGGGGAATTCAGAGGCCGCTCATTCTTTCAGTGAAGCTTATAGGCTTGGACAAAGACGATCGATGCTGTTTGATCTTTGGTTTAAATCTGAATATGCACGCGAAAATCTTGATGGGGCATTGGATGTGGCGAATTTTGCGCTTGTGCAACAAAGCCTTATTACTCCAGACTGGCATGAAAAGCGAGCCCAAGTGAGAATTGCTCGCGCGCGCCGCTCTTACCTCTCAAAGTCTGAAGGTCTAGCGACTCGCGAGCTTGATTCTGCCGTAAGGGATTTTCGTGCGGCGCACTCCATGTCGTCGAGTGCTGCTGAAAAGAGACGCCTACATTTGCTCATTGATCAATCATTGTCTCTGAAGGCAAATTTTGTTCTCAAGGACATAAATCAAGGTTATTCCACCTTGGAATCTCTTGAAAAGGCGCAAGCACTATGTGCAGAAAATCCTCTCAACTTTGAAGTGATCCAAAAATACATGGAAGGCATTGAGATCGTATTGTTAGATACGATGAAGCGCCATGTTGGCAAGCCGAAGGGCGCAGACAGGTCGCGACTAGAGGCTCAAATTAGCAACGGTCTTAAGTTTGGTTCTGCCGACTTTGGGCGTACCCCGCCTATATCGTTTCGCCATCAACTGCATTCTCTAAGGGACAATGCTGGTCGATATTCTGATCGACGTGATCTTTAAAGGCGCAGAATTTTCCGGCAAACCAGGAGGGAATTTTCAATACTGCAAGGTTCGGCGTGACCTGCGGCTGAAGTGCGACTTCTGGCATAAGCGCTGGGGCCAACAAGTCGACCAGATGTACTGTGGAGTGCGACTTCTTCTGCGCCCGGAACCCTTGCTGCATCAGTTCCAGCACCCGCTCCCTGCGCCACCATGCCAACGGTCTGCAGTGTCGGCTGCAATTGGTCTTCCACCTTGAGCGCCGCGAC
>NZ_JBFUIU010000379.1:0-8599 GCF_056401695.1 Variovorax sp. P4_D9 | reverse complement strand
GTCGAAGGCGAGGCCGGCGTCGGCTACCGCATCGGCGCCGGTTTCGACCTTCCGCCGCTGATGTTCACGCAGGACGAAGCGGCGGCATTGGTGGCATCGGCGCGGCTGGCGCAGAGCTGGGTCGACGCCGCGATGGCGCGCGACATCGAATCGGCCCTCGGCAAGATCCTGTCGGTGCTGCCGCCGGCGGCCCGGGTGTCGGCCGAAAGCCTGGCGCTCTACGCCCCGGCCTACGTGCTCGACGCCGGCACGCGCGAACGCCTGCAGACCTTGCGCGAGGCCGTTCAGTCTCGTCACAAGCTGCGCATGGACTACCGCGACGTCGCCGGCGCCCCGACCCAGCGCACGGTGCGCCCGCTGGGCTGCTTCTACTGGGGCAAGGTCTGGACCTTCTCGGCCTGGTGCGAGCTGCGCGACGACTTTCGAGGTTTCCGGCTCGACCGCATCGCCACCATCGAAGTGCTGCCGGAGCGCTTCAGGGGCGAGCCCGGCAAGACCCTGGCCGACATGCTGCGCCAACTCAAGGCCGATGCCGACTCGGGCGGAACCCGCTAGAAGTCGTTGCCGCCGGCGAGGTTCTCGAACTTGGTGAGCGGCTTCAGGAAGGCCAACTTGACGGTGCCGGTCGGGCCGTTCCGGTGCTTGCTGATGATCACCTCGGCGACGCCGGGCTCCTTGCTGTTCTTGTCGTAGTAGTCGTCGCGGTAGATGAACATGATGATGTCGGCATCCTGCTCGATCGCGCCGGACTCGCGCAGGTCGCTCATCATCGGACGCTTGTCGGTCCGGCTCTCGACGCCGCGGCTCAGCTGCGACAGCGCGATCACCGGGCACT
This sequence comes from Variovorax sp. P4_D9, assembly GCF_056401695.1. Classification (NCBI taxonomy): domain Bacteria; kingdom Pseudomonadati; phylum Pseudomonadota; class Betaproteobacteria; order Burkholderiales; family Comamonadaceae; genus Variovorax; species Variovorax sp. P4_D9. Next base: position 7,764 of record NZ_JBFUIU010000379.1, on the reverse strand, counting down.
TGAGTTCCTTGGCCAGCATCTTCAGGCCGCGCGAGATCTCGCCCACCGCGGTCGCGCGGTTCTCGTCGTTCATGCTGCTCGAGACGCTCATGAGCTGCAGGTAGTCGACCACGATCAGCCCGAGCTTGCCGTACTGGCGCGCCAGGCGCCGCGCATTGGCGCGCAACTCGCTGGTGGTGAGGCCTGGCGTCTCGTCGATGTGCAGCGACACGTTGCGCAGCTTCTCGATGGCTTCGGTCAGGCGCGGCCATTCTTCGTCGGTCAGCTTGCCGGTGCGCAGGTGGCCCTGGTCGATGCGGCCGATCGAGCCGACGATACGCACCGCCAGCTGCGAGGCGCCCATTTCCATCGAGAACACCGCCACCGGCAGGCCTTCGTTGAGCGCCACGTGCTCGGCGATGTTGATCGCCAGCGAGGTCTTGCCCATCGAGGGGCGGGCCGCCAGCACGATCATGTCGCCCGGCTGCAGACCGGAGGTCATCTTGTCGAATTCGTAGAAGCCGGTGCGCACGCCCGTGATGTCGTTCGGGTTCTCGGCCATCTCGGTCACGCGGTCGAGCAGTTCGACCACCAGGGAATCCATGCCCTGGAAGCCCTGCTTCATACGCGAGCCTTCCTCGCCGATGTTGAAGATCTTCTGCTCGGCCTCGTCGAGTATCTTGTCGACCGCCTTGCCCTGCGTGTTGAAGGCATTGGTGGCGATCTCGTCGCTGGCGCTCACCAGCTTGCGCAGGATCGAGCGCTCTCGGACGATTTCGGCGTAGCGGCGGATGTTGCTCGCGCTCGGCACGTACTGCGCCAGCGAATTGAGGTAGGCGAGGCCGCCTATCTCGTCGGCCTTGCCGAGGTTCTGCAATTGCTCGTAGACCGTGATCACGTCGGCCGGCTTGCTGGCGTTGATCAGCGTGCCGATGGAGGCGTAGATCAGCTTGTGCTCGTGGCGGTAGAAGTCGCCGTCGACCACCACGTCGCCCATGCGGTCCCAGGCGCCGTTGTCGAGCAGCAAGCCGCCCAGCACGCTCGATTCGGCCTCGATCGAATGCGGCGGGATGCGCAGCTGCGCGATCTGGCGGTCGGACGACGGGTCGTTGTCGGCGTAGGAAAAGAGTGCGGACATGAGGTTCCTTGCAACCATGCATGCTAAGCCGCGGCGGCCGCGGCGTCACGTGGACAAGGCTGTGAATAAGCAGTTATCTTCCGGTGCAATGCCCGGGACAACCGGGCCGGCCGGAAAAAGAAAAGCCGCCCGAAGGCGGCTCTTTCACGCGCGTGAAGCGCGTCGGTCGATCAGGCGCTCTCGCCGTACACGGTGACGGTGATCTCGACCACCACGTCGGTGTGCAGCGCGACACTGACGGTGCTGTCGCCCACGATCTTGATCGGGCCGTTGGGCATGCGCACCTGCGACTTCGCGACCTTGTAGCCCTGCTTGTTGAGCTCTTCGGCGATGTCGCTGTTGGTGACCGAACCGAACAGGCGGCCGTCGACGCCGGCCTTCTGCGTCAGCTTGACGGCGGTGCCGCCGAGCTTCTCGCCCTGGGCTCGCGATTCGGCCAGCTTAGCGGCCGCAGCCTTTTCGAGCTCGACGCGCTTGGCTTCGAATTCGGCCTTGTTGGCTTCGGTGGCGCGGCGGGCGCGGCCCGTGGGGATCAGGAAGTTGCGGGCGTAACCGTCCTTGACCTTGACGATTTCGCCGAGGACGCCGAGGTTGACGACTTTGTCCAGAAGAATGACTTGCATGGTGTGTCGCTCCTTAGACGCGGTGTTGGTCGCTGTACGGCACCATCGCGAGGAAGCGCGCACGCTTGATCGCGGTGTTGAGTTGGCGCTGGTAGATCGCGCGCGTGCCGGTCAGGCGCGCGGGGATGATCTTGCCGTTTTCGCTGATGAAGTCGCGCAGGGTGTCGATGTCCTTGTAGTCGATCTCTTCGACGCCGGCGACCGTGAAGCGGCAGAAGCGCTTGCGCTTGAACAGCAGCGACTGGGTGTTGCGCTTCGGACGCTTGTCCTTGTTGAATTTCTTGAACGTGGCCATGTGTGGACCTCTATTTAAATGGTCGAGAACAGAGCTGAAGATCTGTCCCGCGATGAACTAACAAAAATCTTGAATGTGCAGAACAGGATGCTTGCCGTTGCCCGGTGTCGCGAGGAAGCCCTGGAATCGCCAGAGACTGCCCAGTTCCTGCCTTGCGAGCCGCTCGGCCACTGCGCCGAAGGCGACGGCCTTGATGGCCGCCTTGACCTGTCGGGGCTGGGCCGCTTCGGTCACTGTCGACTCGTGTTCGAGTCGCAGGTCGACGGCGGGCAATCCGGCAGGCGTGTAGCGCAAGGCTCCGAGTTCGGCGACGCAGGCAGTCAGCAGCAGCTGATTGACCGCGGCAGTACTCACATCATCCGTTGTTGTTGGCGGCGTATTCAGCCTGCTGGGCCTTGCGGGCCTCTTCGCGCTCGACCGTCTTCATCATCGACGAAGGTCCGGTGTCGGCCTTCTTCTTGACCACGGTGAGGTGGCGCAGGACGGCGTCATTGAACTTGAACGCGTGCTCGAGTTCGGCCATGACGGTCTGCTCGGCTTCGATGTTCACGCACAGGTAGTGTGCCTTGTTCAGCTTGTTGATCTGGTATGCCAGCTGGCGGCGGCCCCAGTCTTCGACGCGGTGGACCTTGCCGCCGCCGGCCGTGATCAGGCCCTTGTAGCGCTCCAGCATGGCCGGAACCTGTTCGCTCTGATCCGGGTGGATCAGCAAAATGATTTCATAGTGACGCATTGGCACTCCTTGTGGATTTCCCCCGATGTTTTTCGAGGAAAGGGGTTGAGCCACCCGCGGCGTCAGACGTGGTGTGGCAAGGCAAAGCCGTAAATTATAGCACTCGGGCGCCGGCCTCCCCTCCTTGAAGGGCAGCGACCGCCCGAAACGGAGGCGCGGGCTCAGCTCCCGCGCAGTGCGCGTTCGAGCGGGGCCGCCTTCTCGGGGCCAACCGCGGCCTGGATCTTGGGAAACAAATCCAGCAACTGCTCGTARCTCGAGGTGCCCTCAACCGACAGGTTGAGCCTGAAACCGCGCAAGCCCAGGCTGCTGGTCAGCTGGGTGGCGATCGGGTAGGCGTCCTTGTAGCGCTGCTGGTCGGAGCGGTCCGCAGCCGGTGCAGCCGTCACCGGGGCGGGCCCGGGTGCAGTGGCGCTGGCCGCCGACAGCGGCGGCGCCGTGCGATCGGGTGCGACAGCGGCAGGCGCCCCACCCTCGCCGACCTGTTGCAGCAAGCCCTGCGCGACCATCTGATCAATGTCCTCGCGACTCACGCCCATCCCGCCTTCGAGCACTTCGTCGACGCTTCGCTTGCCGTCGAACAGGATGAATGCGGTGCGCTGACGTGGCGTCAGCGCGATGGAGCGGTCCTTGAGAACGCGCTGCCCGGCTTCGGTCTTGACAAGAATCATGAGGTTTCCTCGACGCCAAGCTCGGGGAGCGCCAGCGGGCCGGAAATGGTCCTGGTGCGCCACCGCGCCCCGATTGGCCTGGAGTTTGACATCAAAGATGCATTTGGTTGCAAGTACATCAAGCTGACACGAGGATTACACGAAAACCGTGACGCAAGTCGTTGTGCGACGGTGACACCCCTGCCCCCGCCGCGCTGCCAGACGCAGGTTCAGCGCTTGGCGAGTTGCTGCCAGGTATCGATCACGCTGTCGGGATTCAGCGAGATCGACTCGATCCCCTGCTCCGCCAGCCAGAGCGCGAAGTCCGGGTGGTCGCTTGGGCCCTGGCCACAGATGCCGACGTACTTGCCCTGGGCCTTGCAGGCCTTGATAACCTTCGCCAGCAGCGCCTTCACCGCAGGATCGCGCTCGTCGAAATCGGCCGCCAGCAGTTCCAAGCCGGAATCGCGGTCCAGGCCCAGCGTGAGCTGGGTCAGGTCGTTCGAGCCGATCGAGAAGCCGTCGAAGAACTTCAGGAACTCCTCCGGCAGGATCGCGTTGCTTGGCACTTCGCACATCATGATCAGCTTGAGTTCGTTCTCGCCGCGCTTCAGGCCGTGCTCGCCCAGCAGCGTGGTCACGCGCTCGGCCTGGCCCAGGGTGCGCACGAAGGGCACCATGATCTGGACGTTGGTCAGGCCCATCTCGTTGCGCACGCGCTTGAGCGCCTCGCACTCCATCGCGAAGGCCTCGCCGAACTCGCCGCTCAGGTAGCGCGCCGCACCGCGGAAGCCCAGCATGGGGTTCTCTTCCTCGGGCTCGTAACGGCTGCCGCCGATCAGCTTGCGGTATTCGTTCGACTTGAAGTCCGACAGCCGCACGATCACCGGCTTGGGCCAGAAGGCGGCGCCGATGGTGGCGATGCCTTCGGCCACCTTGTCGACGTAGAAGGCGCGCGGCGAGGCATGGCCGCGGGCCACCGACTCGACCGCCTTCTTGAGGTCGGCATCGACGTTCGGGTAGTCCAGGATCGCCTTCGGATGGACGCCGATGTTGTTGTTGATGATGAACTCGAGCCGTGCCAGGCCGACGCCATGGTTCGGCAGCTGGGCGAAATCGAAGGCCAGCTGGGGATTGCCGACGTTCATCATGATCTTGAGATCGATCTGGGGCATCTCGCCGCGCTGGACCTCGGTCACCTCGGTCTCGAGCAGGCCGTCGTAGATGAAGCCGGTGTCGCCCTCGGCGCAGCTCACGGTCACCAGCGTGCCGTCCTTGAGCAGGTCGGTGGCGTCGCCGCAGCCGACCACGGCCGGGATGCCGAGCTCGCGCGCGATGATCGCCGCGTGGCAGGTGCGTCCGCCGCGGTTGGTGACGATGGCGGCGGCACGCTTCATCACCGGCTCCCAGTTCGGGTCGGTCATGTCGGTGACCAGCACATCGCCGGCCTGGACCTTGTCCATCTCGCTGATGCTGTGGACCAGGCGCACCGGCCCGGTGCCGATCTTCTGGCCAATCGCGCGGCCCTCGGCCAGGATGGCGCCGCGGCCCAGCAGCTTGTAGCGCTGCTCGGCCTTGCCCTGCTGCTGGCTCTTCACCGTCTCGGGGCGCGCCTGCAGGATGTAGAGCTGGCCGTCGGTGCCGTCCTTGCCCCACTCGATGTCCATCGGGCGGCCATAGTGCTCTTCGATCACCAGCGCGTACTTCGCCAGCTGCTCGACGTCGGCGTCGGTCAGCGAATAGCGGTTGCGCTGCTCGGTCGGCACATCAGTGGTCTTCACCAGCTTGCCGCTAGCGGCCTTCTCGGCGGCGGTCGCGAACTCCATCTGGATCAGCTTCGAGCCGAGGTTGCGGCGGATCACCGCGCGCTTGCCGGCGCGCAGCGTCGGCTTGTGGACATAGAACTCGTCGGGGTTCACGGCGCCCTGCACCACGGTTTCGCCGAGGCCGTAGCTCGAAGTGATGAAGACCACGTCCTCGAAGCCCGATTCGGTGTCGATAGTGAACATCACGCCGGCGGCGCCGAGGTCGCTGCGCACCATGCGCTGGACGCCGGCCGAAAGCGCCACCACATCGTGGGCGAAGCCCTTGTGGACCCGGTAGCTGATCGCCCGGTCGTTGTAGAGGGAGGCGAAGACCTCCTTCATCTTGTGCAGCACGTCCTCGATGCCGACCACGTTCAGGAAGGTCTCCTGCTGGCCCGCGAAGGAAGCGTCGGGCAGGTCTTCGGCCGTGGCGGACGAGCGAACCGCGAAGCTGGCCTGCGGATTGCCGGCCGACAGGGTGGCAAAGGCCTCGGTGATCGCCTTCTGCAGGTCGGCCGGGAAGGGCTGGGCCTCGACCATGGAGCGAATCTCGGCGCCGGCGGTGGCCAGGGCCCGGACATCCTCGGTGTCCAACTTGGCGAGACGGTCGCTGATCTTGTCGGCCAGGCCGTCGTGGGCCAGGAACTGCCTGAAGGCGTGGGCGGTGGTCGCGAAGCCGGTCGGCACGCGCACGCCCTGCGGCAGCTGGGAAATCATTTCGCCGAGACTGGCGTTTTTGCCGCCGACCGACTCGACGTCGGTCATTCTCAATTGTTCGAACGGTACGACCAGGGCGGTCGCTTCGAAGAGGTCAGACATGGGAAAGCTCCAGAAGTTAAAACTGTGGCTGCATGCGGGCGGCACAACGCGATCGTTCTTCTTGCTCTGGGCATCGGCGGGAGGTGCATGCTGGAATTTGGGCGGGAATGCGCTCGGCTTTCCCGATAATGGGGCGGATTGTAGGCGCGGCCGGCGTTGGCGTGCCGCAGGACAAGGCTCTCAAAGTATGCATACACGCACAGTCTTCTTCGTTTCCGACGGCACCGGCATCACCGCCGAGACCTTCGGCAATGCCGTCCTGGCCCAGTTCGAGATGAAGCCGCGCCACGTGCGGCTGCCTTTCACCGACACCGTCGACAAGGCCCACCAGGCGGTACGGAAGATCAATCACACGGGCGAAATAGAGGGCGTGCGGCCGATCGTCTTTACGACGCTGGCGAACATGGAGGTGCTCGAAGTCATCGAGACCGGTTGCAAGGGGATGCTGCTCGACATGTTCGGCACCTTCGTGCGGCCGCTCGAGATCGAGCTGGCCATGAAGTCCAACCATCGCATCGGCCGCTTCAGCGACGTCAGCAAGAGCAAGGAATACGACGCCCGGATCCAGGCCATCGATTTCAGCCTGGCGCACGACGACGGCCAGAGCAACCGCGACCTCGAAGGGGCCGACGTCATCCTGGTCGGGGTCAGCCGCAGCGGCAAGACGCCGACCTCGCTCTATCTGGCCATGCAGCACGGCCTGAAGGCGGCCAACTACCCGCTGATTCCCGAGGATTTCGAGCGCCGCCAGTTGCCGCCGGCGCTGATGCCGCACCGCAAGAAGATCTTCGGCCTGACCATCCAGCCCGAGCGCCTCAGCGAGATCCGCAACGAGCGGCGTCCGAACTCGCGCTATGCGAGCCTCGAGAGTTGCCGCCACGAGGTCAGCGAGGCCGAAGCGATGATGCGGCGTGCCGGCATCCGCTGGCTGTCGACCACCACCAAGTCGATCGAGGAGATCGCGACCACCATTCTGCAGGAACTTCGGCCCGAGCGACTGACGTATTGAGCTCCGCCCCGCCGGCCGGGTCAGGCCGGAACGGCTTCCTCTGCGGGGGCCGACGTGCGGATCAGGTGGTCGAAGGCGCTCAGCGCGGCTTTCGCACCGTCGCCCGCGGCGATGATGATCTGCTTGAACGGCACCGTCGTTGCATCACCGGCAGCGAAGACGCCGGCCACCGAGGTCTGGCCCTTGGCATCGACCACGATCTCGCCGTGGTTCGACAGCTCGACCGTGCCCTTGAGCCAGTCGGTGTTGGGCACCAGGCCGATCTGGATGAACACGCCCTCGAGCGGCACCGCATGGCTGTCGCCACTCGCGCGATCCTTGTAGACCAGGCCGTTGACCTTCTGGCTGTCGCCGGTGATCTCGGTGGTCTGCGCGTTGGTGATGACCTTGACGTTGGCCAGGCTGCGCAGCTTGCGCTGCAGCACCGCATCGGCGCGCAGTTGGGTGTCGTACTCGATCAGGGTCACGTGGCCGACGATGCCGGCCAGGTCGATCGCCGCCTCGACGCCCGAGTTGCCGCCGCCGATCACGGCCACGCGCTTGCCCTTGAACAGCGGTCCATCGCAGTGCGGGCAATAGGCCACACCCTTGTTCTTGTACTCGTGCTCGCCCGGCACGTTGATGTTGCGCCAACGCGCGCCGGTCGAGATCACGACCGAACGGCTCTTCAGCGTGGCGCCGCTCTCGAGCTTGATCTCGATGAAGTCCTGGCC
>NZ_JBFUIU010000378.1:0-8603 GCF_056401695.1 Variovorax sp. P4_D9 | reverse complement strand
ACGTGCCCGGGCGCAAGACGGACGTCAACGACGCGATGTGGATTGCCGATCTGCTCGCGCACGGCTTCGTGCCGCCGCAGGCGATCCAGCAGTTGCGCGACCTCACGCGCACGCGCAAGCAACTCGTGCGGGAGGTCTCCCAGCACTCGCTGCGTATCCAGAAGGTGCGCCGAGTTGCGCGAGGCGCTGCGGCGCATCACCGGCCACCATCGCACGACGCTGCGGCTGCACCCGCAGGTGATCGATGACTTGCAGCACACGTTGGCCGAACTGGATGCGGCCGTGGGAAAAGCGCTGGCGCCGATCCGGCAGCGCGTCCGCCTGCTCGCGACGATGCCGGGGGTCAGCGACCTGACGGCCAGTGTCGTGGTGGCGGAGATCGGCGTGGACATGTCGCGCTTCCCCAGTGCCGGCCATCTGRTCTYGTGGGCCGGACTGTGTCCGCGCAGCGACGAGAKCGCCGGCAAGCGYCGCTCCGCGAGAGCGGCACCTGGATCAARACCGCCCTGGTGACCGCCGCCTGGGCTGCKGTGCGCGTCRAGACYAGCTACCTGCGAGCGCAGTTCCTGCGCATCAAGGCACGCCGYGGYGCCAAGARGGCCATCCTCGCCGTGGCCGCYTCCATGCTCACAGCCGCGTACCACATGCTGCGTGATGGCACCGAGTACAACGACCTGGGCAGCGACCACTTCGACCGCCGGGATCGAGCCAAGACCATCCGCCGCCTAATCAAGCGGCTTCAGATCTCGGCTGCGATGTTCCTATGCTGGGACATACGACTTGGCGCTTCTTACTGTAGTAGCTCAGTAGGGGTTGCGGATGCCGAGGCCGGCGAGGATCTCGATCTCGCGGGCTTCCATCGCCTCGGCGTCTTCGTCGCCGGTCTCGTGGTCCCAGCCCTGCGCATGCAGCGTGCCGTGCACCAGCAGGTGGGCATAGTGCGCGGCCAGCGTCTTGCGCTGTTCCTTCGCCTCCCGGGCGACGACCGGCGCGCACAGCACCAGGTCGGCCATCACGACCGGGGACTGCGCGTAGTCGAAGGTCAGCACGTTGGTCGCGTAGTCCTTGCCGCGGAACTCGCGGTTGAGCTGCTGGCCCTCGTCGGCATCGACGATGCGCACGGTGATCTCGCCATCGGCAGCGAGCGCATGGCGGATCCAGCGCGCGACGCTGTGCCGCGGCAATGCGGCGCGATGGCGCTCGACGCCCTTGAAGCGGGCGAACTGCAAGGACAGCGACAGATCTGAAAGTGTCATGTGTCAGTGCGCTGCGGTTCGCTTGCGGGCGTTGTCGTAGGCATCGACGATGCGCGCCACCAGCGGATGGCGCACCACGTCGGCGCTCGTGAAGCGCGTGATGGCGATGCCGTTGACGCGCTTGAGCACGCGCTCGGCGTCGATCAGGCCGCTGGGCTGGGTCTTCGGCAAATCGATCTGGCTGACGTCGCCGGTCACCACGGCCTTGGCGCCGAAACCGATGCGGGTCAGGAACATCTTCATCTGCTCGATCGTCGTGTTCTGCGCTTCGTCGAGGATCACGAAGGCGTTGTTCAGGGTGCGGCCGCGCATGAAGGCCAACGGCGCGATCTCGAGCGCATTGCGTTCGAAGGCCTTCTGCACGCGATCGAAGCCCATCAGGTCGTAGAGCGCGTCGTACAGCGGGCGCAGGTAGGGATCGACCTTCTGCGTCAGGTCGCCGGGCAGGAAGCCGAGCCGCTCGCCGGCCTCGACCGCGGGCCGGGTCAGCACGATCCGCTGCACCGCGCTGCGCTCGAGCGCGTCGACCGCGCAGGCCACCGCCAGGTAGGTCTTGCCGGTGCCCGCCGGGCCGATGCCCAACGTGATGTCGTGGTTGGCGATGTTGTCCAGGTAGACGCTCTGGTTGGGCGTGCGCGCCCGCAGGTCGGTGCGCCGCGTGGCCAGCATGATGGCGCCGTCTTCGGCCTCGGCCATCGAGCCGTCGCTGGCCAGGGTCAGCTGGACCACCGCCGGATCGATCACGCGCTGGGCGATCTCGTAGAGCGCCTGCAGCACTTCCATGGCACGCTCGGCCTTGACCTTGGGCCCGTCGATCTTGAATTGCTCGTGGCGGTGCGCGATCTTGACGTCGAGCGCTTCCTCGATGCGCCGCAGGTTCGCGTCGAGCGGGCCGCAGAGGTGGCCCAGCCGCGTGTTGTTGGGCGGGGCGAAGGTGTGTCGCAGAATCACGCGGATTTCATTTTCATAAAAGCGAGAAGGGCACCCATGATAGGCAAACTCACCGGCATCCTGGCCGAACGCAACCCGCCGCAGGTGGTGGTGGACTGCAACGGGGTGGGCTACGAAGTCGATGTGCCGATGAGCACCTTCTACAACTTGCCGGCGGCCGGCGAGCGGGTTTCGCTGCTGACGCACTTCGTGGTGCGCGAGGACGCGCAGGTTCTCTACGGCTTCGCCACCGCGCAGGAACGTGCGGCATTCCGCATGCTGATCAAGATATCGGGCATCGGTCCGCGCATGGCGCTGGGCGTGCTGAGCGGCCTGAGCGTGGGCGAACTCGCGCAGGCGATCACGCTGCAGGAGGCCGGCCGGCTGGTCAAGATCCCGGGCATCGGCAAGAAGACCGCCGAGCGGCTGCTGCTCGAGCTCAAGGGCAAGCTGGGCGCCGACATCGCGGTGCCCGCCCACGCCGCCACCGATGCGCAGGCCGACATCCTGCAGGCGCTGATCGCGCTGGGCTACAGCGACAAAGAGGCCGCCGCTTCGCTCAAGTCACTGCCGAAGGACGTGGCGGTGGGCGAGGGGATCAAGTTGGCGCTGCGGGCGCTGGCGAAGTAGGCGCCGCGCTCAGCGCGAGTCCTGCAGCGCGAGGGCCAGCGCGAAGACCACGGTCTGCAGCACCACCACGATGCCATGGCGCTGCATGGCCAGCCTTGCCGCCATGACGCGATTGGCCAGCGGGCGCGGGCCGTCGCTGGCGCGCCGCAGCCCGAGCGTGTCGAGCGTGCCGTCGAGCACCGGCAACGAGGCGATCGCGCCCTGCGCGAGGCCGTCGAACACGGCCGTGTCGAGCCGCAGACGCATCGCGAGGTAGCGCTCGGGCAGCCCGGCCAGCGCGATCGCCGCGAACGCGGCCCAGGACGCCGCGGGCAGCGAGCGGCCGGTCAATGCCAGCACCAGGCCCGCGATCAACGCCAGCGCCAGGCCCCAGACCGCGATCACGCCGCTGGCGCGCAGCAGGCCGGCGGTGGCGGCGCAGAGCGCGCGGTCGTTGTCGTTCATGGGCGGATCGGTCTCCATTCGCTCGCGCATTCTGCCGCAGCGGGGCGGCGAACAAGCTCTAAACTGCGTCCTCTTCCGATCCGCCCCATGACCATCCAGACCGACGACTTCGCCCCGGCCCCGCAACGCGTGGTGTCGGCCGCACCCGCTTCGCCCAACGAGGAGGCGATCGAGCGCGCGCTGCGGCCCAAGCTGCTCGACGAGTACGTCGGCCAGGCCAAGGTGCGAGAGCAGTTGGAGATCTTCATCGGCGCGGCGCGGCACCGTGCCGAGGCGCTCGACCACGTGCTGCTGTTCGGCCCGCCGGGCCTGGGCAAGACCACGCTGTCGCACATCATCGCGGCCGAGCTCGGCGTCAACCTGCGCCAGACCTCCGGCCCGGTGCTCGAGAAGCCGAAGGACCTGGCGGCGCTCTTGACCAACCTCGAGCGCAACGACGTGCTCTTTATCGACGAGATCCATCGCCTGTCGCCGGTGGTCGAGGAGATCCTCTACCCGGCGCTGGAGGACTACCAGATCGACATCATGATCGGCGAGGGCCCGGCCGCGCGCAGCATCAAGCTCGACCTACAGCCGTTCACGCTGGTCGGCGCCACCACGCGCGCCGGCATGCTGACCAATCCGCTGCGCGACCGCTTCGGCATCGTTGCCCGACTCGAGTTCTATACCGCTGAGGAACTGGCGCGCATCGTGCGGCGCAGCGCCGGCCTGCTCGGCGTGCCGATGGACGACGAAGGCGGGCTCGAGATCGCACGCCGCTCGCGCGGCACGCCGCGCATCGCCAACCGGCTGCTGCGCCGGGTGCGCGACTATGCGCAGGTCAAGAGCGACGGCCGGATCACCATCGAGGTCGCGCACAAGGCGCTGGCGATGCTCGACGTCGATCCCCAGGGCTTCGACCTGATGGACCGAAAACTGCTCGAGGCCGTGATCCATCGCTTCGACGGCGGCCCGGTCGGGCTCGACAACATCGCGGCCAGCATCGGCGAGGAGTCGGGCACCATCGAGGACGTGATCGAGCCCTACCTGATCCAGCAGGGCTACCTGCAGCGCACGCCGCGCGGCCGCATCGCGACGCTGGCGGCGTACCGGCACCTCGGGGTGGCGCCGCCGCAGCGGGATGGGGACATGTTCGGGAGCTGAGCCGCGCTGCCTCAGCGCGCACGCACCTTCGCCGCGATCAGCCCCTGCGCCGCGTAGTAGGTGGCGAGCACCCATAGCGAGGCCACCGGCAGCGGCTGGACGAAGCGGTTGGTCGCCAACAGGGCGTCGCTGAGCATGAAGAGGCAGGCGCCGAGCGCGACCTGCCGGGCCGCCGCGTCGCCGAGCACCGCCGCGCGGCCGAGCGCCTGGGCCGCCATGCAGGCGATCACCACGATATAGACCCCGACCGGGATCCGCAGGCCGGCGGGCAGACCGCCCCACCACAAGAATCCATACATCAGGACGCCGACCGCCAGCGTGGCGGCCAGCGCGCGGCGGCGCGGGAACAGGCTCACGCCGTCGGCGAAAAGCGCGATGTAGGTCAGGTGCGCGAGCAGGAAGGCCACCAGGCCGGGAACGAAGAGCTTCGGCCACATCAGGAGCACGTCGCCGGCCAGCGATGCCGCCAGGCCGGCGAGCAGCAGCAGGGCGAAGCGGCCCGGCATGGCGTCGGCGCGCGCACGCATCGATGCGAAGACGATCAGGATCGCGAGCGCCAGCGGCTTGGCGACGAGATGCAGGCCGGAGAGTCCGAGCGCGCCGCTCGCGGTCGCCAGCGCGGCGGCATTGACGAACAGCACGCCGATCACCGGCAGCCGGCCCTGCAGCACTGCGCCCGTAGCCCAGAGCCCTGCGGTCAGCGCGCTGAGCCAGACCAGCGAGGGGCCCAAGGCGAGCGTGTCCGAAAACCACAGGAAGGCGGTGGCTCCGACCAGCAGGGCGATGAACTGCAGCGCCGCGAAGGCTTGCACGCGGCCCGAGGCCGGCGGCTCGTAGCGCTGCACCTGGCGGATGTCGAAGGCCGGCTTTGGATCGCTGGCCGCCAGGTCAGCCGGCTGCCAGCCCGGCGGCTTGAACCAGAGCCGCAGCTTGTCGCTCCAGCGCCGGGTGCGCCAGCTGTCGCGCACCAGCGACGCATAGACCTCGGCGTTGGCCCACACCGGGTCCCAACTCTGCAGCGGGCTGCGGGTGCCGTAGACGCAGTGCTCGTCCTCTTCCTTGAAGGTGCCGAACAGGCGGTCCCAGACGATCAGTACGCCGCCGTAGTTGCGGTCGATGTAGCGGTCGTTGACCGCGTGGTGCACCCGGTGGTTGGAGGGCGAGCAGAACCAGCGGTCGAACCAGCCGAGCTTGCCGACCTGCTCGGTGTGGACCCAGAACTGATAGAGCAGGTCGACCAGGGCGACCACGCCGAAGACCAGTGGTGGCACGCCGGCGATGGCCATCGGCAGGTAGAAGATCCAGCCGAACAGCACGCCGCTGGAGGTCTGGCGCAGCGCGGTCGAGAGGTTGTAGTGCTGGCTCTGGTGGTGCACCACGTGCGCCGCCCACAGCACCGCGCTCTCGTGGCCGAAGCGGTGCAGCCAGTAGTAGCAGAAGTCGTAGCAGACCAGCGCCAGCAGCCAGCCGTACCAGCGGGTCCAGAAGTCGGTGTCGGGGAACAGCGCGAAGGCCGACCAGATGGCGGTGTAGATGCCGATGCGCAGCAGGCCGGTGAGAGCGGCGCTGATCTGGCTCAGCATGCCCAGTCCGATGCTGTTGAGCGTGTCGGGCAGGCGGTAGGTGTCCTGGCCGCTGCCGCGTTGCGCGCGCCGCCGGCCAACCAGGAACTCGAGGCCGATGAGCAGGAAGAAGACGGGGGTCGCGAGGACGATGATCTGGCCGGGGCGCATGGCGGGATTCTCGGCCGGGCGAAGGTCGAAACACCCCCAGGCTTCCCCTGTCACCGGGGCGTCACGAGGGTGCCGCAGGCACGTCATGCAGGGCTGCGATCGTGCCCGTCCATGCACCGCGACGACGCCTTTTTCGCGCATGGCGCGACTCGACCGGTGCGGTCGATGACGATGTCACCCGGCCGCTCCAGGTCTACCGCCCACTCTGGATCTCCGATCTGCACCTGGGCACGCCCGGCTGCCAGGCGCGGGCGCTGCTCGACATCCTGAAGCACACCGAATGCGAGACGCTGTGATCGGCGACATCATCGACGGCTGGCAACTGCGTCGCCACTGGTACTGGCCGCAGGCCGCACAACGACGTGATCCACAAGCTGCTGCGCAAGGCGCGCAAGGGCACGCGCGTGATCTTCATCCCGGGCAAACCACGATGAGTTCGCGCGCAAGTACCTGCAGCACAACTTTGGCGGCATCCATGTTGCGGAGGAGTGGATCCACGAGACGCCGACGGCCGCAAGCTGTGGGTCATGCACGGCGACCTGTTCGACGGCGTGATCCAGTGCGCCAAGTGGCTGGCCCGATTCGGCGACTTCGAGAGCGCGGTGGCGTCTGGTATTCACGCCCGACATCGCGCGCTACACGCAGCTGGCCGACTTCTTCATCGACAAGCCGGGCCCAGGCAGCTTGAGCGAGGCGGTGCAGATGCAGTTGCCGGTGAACGTGGTGCGCAGCCGCTGGACGCTGCCGCAGGAGCGCTACAACTCCCAGTGGGTGAGGGAGCAGGGCGTCGGTCTGGTGTGCGGCAGCTTTGCCGGGGTGACGCAGGCTGTCAATAAAGAAAGCCTGCTATCTGTTTGATAGCAGGCCTTCTTTGTGTATGGTGGCTCTTCACGGACTCGAACCGCGGACCTGTGGATTATGATTCCATCGCTCTAACCGACTGAGCTAAAGAGCCGAGCCCAGGATTATATCCTTTTTGGTGCCGACCTCTGCCGCCGCTTCCGAAAATCTGCCGATGCCTTCGCCCGCTGCGAATCCCGATCGCCTCGACGTCCCGCTGGACGACCAGCTGATGCTGGCCTACGCCGCCGGCGACACCCACGCTTTCGACGCGCTCTACGAGCGGCACGAAAGCGTGTTGTACCGCCTCGTCCGCCGCCTGCTCGGCATGCGGCTGGCGGCCGAGGTGGACGAGGTGTTCATGGCGACCTGGATGCGCATCGCTTCGGCGCGCGACGGCTTCTCGCCGCAGCGTGGCAGTTGGCAAACCTGGGCGTTCACGATCGCCCATGGCCTGGCGATGGACCGGCTCGCCATCAGCGGTCGGCAGGTCGCCTTCTATGCGCACGACGAGGATGGCGACGGCCTCGAAGCCGCACAGCTCTTCAGCCGCGGCCTGCTGCGCGATGGCGCTGCTGCCGGCCGCGATGGCGAGCAGCCGTCGGCGGAAGAACTGGCGTTCTGGCAGGCGGCCGGCCGGCGCATCCTGGCCTGCCTCGACGAACTGCCGGACGAGCAGCGCGCGGTCTTTCTGCTGCACCACGTGGACGGCTTCACCGACGAGGCGATGGCAGCAGCCATCGACACCGACGCCGAGACGGTCCGCAGCCGCCTGCGCGCCGGCCGGAAGAAGCTCCAGGGCTGCATGGAGCGCTATCTGTCGGTGCTGGCTCCGCGCACGAACGCGACGGCCGAGTCGGCTGACGACCCGCTGCGGCGGGCGCTCGCGCATGCGCCCGACCAGGGCGCGGCGCCCGACTGGCGGATCCGCAAGTCCATCCTGAGGAAGGCCCACGACGCCATCGGTGCCACCGACCCGGACACCGATTCGGCCGAACTGGAGCGCGCGGCGCGCCCGCGATGGCGCTGGAAGGCGGTCTTGGCCACCGCCCTCGGGGCCTTGCTGATCGGCGTGCTGTGGTGGCGCGCATCGGCGCCCGGTCCCAAGCTCGAGGCCCGGGTATCGCGGAGCGAGCCCGTGCCTGCACCACCTGCGCCGGCTGCTCCGCCGACGAAGCCAGCGGCGGCGCCAGTCCCGCGAGCGCAGTCCGCTTTCCCACCGGCTTTGTCGTCGCCTCCGCCGCCGCCGCCGCCGCTGCCACCGCCGGCGCCGCTGCCTTTCGTCATGGACGTCGTGCCGCCCGCAGCTCCCTCAGCGCCCGCAACTGCCGCAGCGCCCGTTCCACCCCCCAAGGCAGCCGCGCCGGCGGTACGCACCGACGAGACCGAACCCCCCACTTTCGTGGCGCTGTCGACCTGGACTCGACTCACGATCCAGCGGCGCGGCGGCGAGAGCCGCAGCGTGTCCCGGGCGGAGGCGCGCGAACTCAACGCGCTGCTGGGCTCCGCCGCGCTGTCGGCGGTCGGACCTCGGCCGCTCGGCGGCGCGCCCGAGTGGCGGGTGACGCTCGAACGCGGCCCCGAGTCGCTGGCGGTGTTCGAGATCGCCGGCGCGCAGGTGCGTTGG
>NZ_JBFUIU010000377.1:0-8668 GCF_056401695.1 Variovorax sp. P4_D9 | reverse complement strand
CGTCGAGCCCCATCCAAGGATTGGCGGCCATCGGCATTCCTAGGAAGCCCGCTACCGCAAATACGCCGTCGGCGTCCGAGAAGGGATCGAAAAGTTCGTTCATGCGCAGCATGTCGCCACGAACGAGGGTGCAGCGTTTGTCTGTCAGTAGGAACTGAATGTTGTCTGGCGTGCCGAGCGAGAAGTTGTCCACCAGGGCGACCTGGCGCGCCCCGCCTGCGAGCAATTGCTCACCGATGTGGGATCCGAGCAGGCTCGCGCCTCCGACGATGACATACTTTCCTTGCGATATAGATGGCATTGAAGTCTTCCTTTGAATGAATCTGTGGCTTGCGTTGTTTGAAGGGCCCCGGCGGGGATGGGGCTCGACGCAAAGTTGTCGCTTGCCGTCAGCTGCTCCGGGTAGCCAATTGACCGGACGGGCGCAAAGACATCGTCGGCCTTTGCGTCACTGCATCTGAATGTCCGCCTGCTTGACCCACTCCTTCCAGCGCTTGCGGTCTGCAGCAACCCAATCGGCCTGTTCGGAGAGCGTCATGGAGCGGATCGTGCCGCCCTTGTCTTCGATGCTCTTGCGAAAAGCAGGATCGGCCAATGCCTGGCCCAGGTAGCCATTCATCTTTTCGAGAATGGGTTTGGGAGTGCCCGTTCGCGCCTGGAGACCGAGCCAGCCCTCAAAGACGAACCCGGGCAAGCTTTCGGCAGCCGTAGGAACGTTTGCGAATTGAGGCAACCGATCGGCCGACGTCACTGCGATCGCCCGCAGCAATCCGCCCTGGATCGCAAGGCTGGAGGACATCGTGTCCGTGATGGTGAAGTCGACGTCGCCGCTTGCGATGGCGGCCAGAACTTGCGCCGCGCCCTTGTATGGTACCGAGAGGATGTCGGCTCCGACGCGCTTGGTAATGAGCGCACACGCAACCCGCGAGGCGATCTGGCTGTTGGCGCATGTCACTTTGCCGGGGGTGGCCTTGGCCGTGGCAATGAGCTGCGGAAGCGAGGTATACGGGCTGTCTTTGCGAACCACCACGAAGTACGGGAAGATCGTGAACATGCCGACGTCCACCAGATCCTTCACGGGGTCGYACGGGAGATTGGAATAGATCGCAGGGTTGACGGAAAGCATCGACACGCCCCCAGCGAGAAAAGTGTAGCCATCGGCAGGGGCGTTTTTGGCCGCATCCACGGCGGGGATGCTATTGCCGCCGGGTTTGTTTTCGATCAACACAGGCTGCTTGATGTGGCCGGTGATGAACTGGGCGAAGTTGCGGGGGAGGTAATCGGCCATGTTGGCGCCAGGATCGGCGGGCGCCACGATCCGAAGGGGGCGAGTCGGCCACGCGTCAGTCTGGGCAAGGCTCGTGGACCCGAGCACCATTCCCATGGTTGCAACCAGGGCAGCACGGGGCATGAGGCGATGACTAGCGCGAGGTGCGGGTCCGATGGCTTGCTGTTGATTCACTTCAGTCTCCGTTTTGCACTCAGTCTTCCCATGTCGCAGGGTTATCCGATTCGATAAGTCAAGTCTGGACTTGTCAAAGCGATGCGTAAAGTCGCAAAAATCTGCGCTGTGGTAAGAGGTTCTTACCAAACACCTCAGGGGTTTCTGTCGATTGAATTCGCGAAGATCAGCTCGGACTAGTCTGAATATTGGCTTCGCGGACCAGCTTCTTCATCTTCTGTTCCTCGCGCTGCAAGAAAACATTGAACTGCCCGGGGGTGGACTGGGTGCCAAGCTCCTGACCCAGTGCGTCGAGCCCTCTGCGCAACTCAGGATCCTTCTTGGCCTCTTCTGCCGCATCCGCCAAGATCCTCAGAGTTGCAGGCGGCGTCTTGGCGGGTGCCATTAGGCCCAGGAAGAGTTCATAGCTCGCCTGTTCATAGCCCTGCTCCGAGAAGGTCGGGATGTTGGRGAAGGATGCGGAACGGGCGTCGGAGGTTACCGCCAGAGCCCGCATCTTGCCGCTCTTGATCAGTTCTCCCACTGAGGGGGCTGTCCCCATCATCAGCGCTACGCGGCCGCTCACCACGTCCGGAATGGCCAAAGGGATGCCCTTGTAGGGGATCATGAGCAGCTGGATGCCTGCGCTTCGGCAGAAGAGCTCCACAGGCAAATGGGAGGTCGTCCCGATGCCAACCGAGGCATAGGTGAGGGTTCCCGGTGCCTTCTTCGCGGCGGCCACGAGCTCGGCCAAAGTCTTGAACGGCGAATCGATGCCGACGACGAGCACCATTGGCGACTTCGCTAGGTAGGAGACACCTGTGAAGTCGCTTGGACTGAAGCCTGCCTTCTTGTCGACATAGGGCAGCGTGATCAGGGTATTGGCTGACACGCTCAGCGTGTAGCCATCGGCGGGGGCCTTGAGGACGTTTCGCACAGTCAGCAAAGTGCCAGCGCCAGGCATGCTCTCGATCACCAGTGGTTGCTTCAAGATCTTCGACATGCGCTCGCCGTACATCCGGGCGACCATGTCGCTCACTCCGCCGGGCGCGCTCGGGATGACGACGCGAATCGGCTTGGTAGGGAATGGCTCTTGCGCCCAGACATTCGAGGCAAGGGCCGTTTCGACGATCACTGCGGCAGAGGCTTGAATAAGCGCGCGTCTCTTCATGGGATCTTGCTTTGCGTTCTGTTGTCTCGAGTTGTGGGCACGTTGAGCGTCGGTCGTTGGCACACGCGGTGAACCAATCTTCGGCTCGGGGATTCAATTCCCAAATGAAGCCGTTGGCGCGTTGCTAAGACGTGATGGCGCTCATGCCAGCAGCCCTAGCACCGAGGTGACCGGCTTGCCTTCGGTCAGTCCTTTGACGGTGGCGATCAATCCGTCTGGGTCGACGAGCGAGCGGCCATAGCTCAGACAATCAACTACCTTCTCGCGAAGCTGTGCAGACGTCATGCGCTTTTCCGGGCTTCCGGACACGACTTGGGTTGCCAGCTGAAGGCGCTGCCCGTTGCCAACCTCCACATCGAAGGACACCGGGACCATGCCAAGCATTGGCACGGAATCGTCGGTTTCGATCGTGATCTTTTCAGCAGCGAATGCGCCGACACTCGGTTCGCGAATCGTCTTGTCTGTGAAATCGCCGATTCGCACGGCGCCGCGCTCGAGCGCGACGGCAACGGTGTACGCGATGCTGAACTGTGCGTCGACGATGCCCGCCGTCTTGGGGTCGTACTTCCGGCCCACCATGTTCACGGCCTGGCCGCTCACCCGAATAGTCATATGTTTGACGTCTTGCGGCCGCAAACCCCGGGCGTGCAATTCAAGCGCCAGATCAATCGGCGCGTGCGTGAAGCGGCACGCCGGGTATGGCTTGAGGCTCAGGTCCTCCACCAGGACACATTGGTCGATGTCTTTGCGCACAGCCTCGACGTCGAATTTGCCGTCTTGGTACAAGTTGATGAGACCAGCCTTGCCTTCGAACACGTTGCGCGGTCCGTCAATGCCGGCTTGCGCAAGCGCGGCGGACATCAGAACGTTCTTGACCATCATTGCGGGCTGGAAGCGCTTGGCGAGGCTTCCGTCGATGATCGACTGAAGGCTACCCGCGGTCTGCGTCAGCTGATGGCCCAGCGCATGGACGGCAGTATCGATGTCCCAGCGTCTTAGCCGGGCGATCGCGAGCACCGCCCCAGTGCATCCGCTAATGACGCTGTAGTTCCAGCCACGCGATCCCTTGGGCCCGCCGGCGCGGCCAACACGCATTGCACCATCGACACCGACGGCGACCGCGGTCAAGAACTCACGCCCATCGCAGTTTGGCCGGTTCTCCTCTACATCCGCGAGCAAGCCGGGCAGCACCATGCCGAATGCATGCAGCGGTACTTTGTCATCGGTGTCGTCATAGTCCAGCGCGTGCATGCTGACGGCGTTGAGGAAGGCTGCAAACGGCGCCGGCGCTTGACCGAAACCTCCCCAGACGCTGGAACCACTGCTGCCCCAACGAACAAGTGCTGAGCGTGCCTCAGCCAGGCCGTGCGAATGTGTGCCGGCGAGCGCACAAGCCAGGCTGTCGATCACTCCGTCGACGGTCGCATCGATTGTGTTCGAGGAGAGGTCGCTGAACTGTCGGCTGATGGCGTTGCCGGCGATGAGATAGGCGAGATCCATGTTGGGGTTCCGTAGGCTGTGGCAGTCTGCAGAGTCTCCAGCCGGCTCGTGGTGGTGTCCAGTCGACTTTCGTGCACCGCTGGGTAAGTTGCCCTTACTCTTGGTTGGCGGGGCTGGACGGTAGCCACGCGTGGTTAGCTCCGCTTACCCACGCGGAACATAATCCGACTCGACAGAGGGCTCTGGAGCCTCGAAACYCTAGGCCATACACACAGAGAAAGCAGTTTCAGATGTCTCGCTCAGACCTGTCCCACGATTTTGCTGCCATGGTGGCAGATACCCGGTATGCCGATCTCCCGGCAAGTGCGATCGAGGGCGCAAAGAAAAGTATCCTCGACACGATCGGTGTGATCCTCGCGGCTAGCGGTGTGGAGCCGGCGGTGCGTGGCGTGGCGGAACTGGTGCGCGAAACGGGCGGCACGCCTGAGAGTACGGTGCTCGGGTTCGGCGGTCGTGCGCCGGCGCTGATGGCTGCCTTCGCCAACGGCGCGATGGCACACTGTCTTGACTTCGATGATCATGCGCCTGAAGGCCATCACCCGAGCAGTTCTATCGTTCCCGCGGCCTTCGCCGTGGCCGAGCGTGCCGGTGGAATCTCTGGCCGCGAGATGATCGCGGCAGTCGCGGCGGGGCAGGACATGTTCTTGCGCATGCGGCGCAACGTCGAATCGCGCCAAGACTGGCACATCACGACGGTGTTCGGCGTGTTCTCTGCGGCTGCGGCTGCAGCTCGGGTGATGGGTCTCGACCGCGAACGCACGGTAGACGCTATCGGCATTGCCGGCATGCAGTCGTGCGGGACTCTGGAGCTAGCCTACGGAGTGGGGAGTGACTTGCGTGGCATGTATGCGGGCTTCACATCCAAGGGGGCAGTGCTTGCTGCGCTGATGGCGCAGAAGGGTATCAGCGGCGTGAAGAGCATGTTCGAAGGAAAGGCGGGACTGTTCAACGTCTACTTTGGCGGCAAGTACGACCGCGAGAAGATGGTCGACAGATTGGGCACGGTTTACTCCGGCGGCGACATCCAATACAAGCCCTGGCCGAGCTGCGGTGTGTCGCACGGATTTATCCACTCCACCATCGAGTTGATGAACGAACACAAGCTCGCGATCTCCGATATTGCGCAGCTTCGCGTCCATGTTGGTGACTTTCAGAGCCAGATGTGTCAGCCAATCGAAGCGCGCCGGGCGCCGCAGACGTCAGCCGATGCGAAGTTCAGTGTCCCGTTTTGCGTGGCTGTGGCGGCCACGCGAGGGGCGGTGAAAGTGTCGGACTTCTTCGGCGCGTCGCTCAAGGATCCGCAGGTGCTGGCGGCGGCGCAAAAAGTCGTGCCGGTGGTGGACACTAGTTTCGATTGGAACGGGAAGATTCCTAAGGGCCGTCTGGAGATCGAAACGAAAGACGGGCGGACATTCTCTCGCGTCAGTGAGAAGGTGCCGGGTGACGCCGAGTGCCCGATGACCTGGGACTATCTCTTTGACAAGTTCCGCGACAGTGCGGCGCTCGCGGTCAACACGCCCACTGCCGACAAGATTCGAAAGGCACAGGAGATGGTTCGTCAACTTGAGGCGCTGGACGACGCGACCGAGGTGTTGCGCGTGCTCGCTTAACAATGGATGCGACCACTCGCCGTCTCGCGCGTTATGTGTGCGGGATGCATTTCAGTCGATTGCCGGACGAGGCAGTGCATGAAGCGCGGCGGCGGCTCATCGACAGCGTCGGGTGTGCGGCGGCAGCAAGTCCCGAGCCATTCTGCGCTGCCATCTGTTCGGTGGCCGGGCGGTACTCCGGGACGCCGGGCGCGAGGATTTGGGGAAGCGGGGCTCGCACCTCGGTCGAGATGGCGGCATTTGCCAACGGCACGATGTTGCGCTACCTGGATCACAGCGATACCTATTTAGGGAAGGCTGCTGGACATCCGAGCGACATGCTCGGGGCACTCGTTGCGGTGAGCGAGGCGTTCGATTGCGATGRCGCTTCCCTTGTGACAGCCATCGTCGTCGCCTACGAAATCTACTGCGGGCTATGCGAAGCCGTCGCATTGCAAGGAAGCGGGGTCGACCAAGGAACTTCCGCCGCGGTAGGAACGGCGGCCGGCGTTGCGCGGCTGTTCGAACTTGACGAGGAGCAGACGGGCAACGCGCTGTCTTTGGCGTTGGCGCCAAATGTGAGCCTCTACAACGTGCGCTGCGGCGCGCTGTCAGACTGGAAGGGGTGCGCGGGCCCCAACGGCGCGCGCAACGGGGTTTTCGCCGCGCTGCTCGCGCGCGAGGGAGTCACTGGCCCATCGGCCGTTGTGGAAGGAAAGGGCGGCTTGCAAGCGGTCGTCGGCCCCTTCGACTGGCAGGTTCGCACAGGGCCGCTACCGCTCATCGTCGGTACACACCTCAAGTTTCATCCGGTTTGCTATCACGGCCAATCGGCGATCGACGCGGCACTGTCTTTGCGAGGGAAGATCGAGTTGGATGACATCGCCGAAATTCACGTGGAGACGTATGAAGCCGCGTACCGTGCAATGGGCAGCGACCCGGATCGGTGGTTGCCGACGACACGGGAGACCGCCGACCACAGCATCCCATACACGATTGCGATCGCACTCCAGGAAGGCCGGCTAGCGTCGGATGCATATGCAGATGAGCGTCTTGGAGATCCGCGCACCAAGCACATGATGGACAAGATTCGCGTATCGAGCTCTACGCAGATGACGGGCGAATTTCCGGCTCGTGCGCAAGCTCGGGTGACGATCCAGCTCGTCGACGGGACGGTCCACACCCATCTGCAGGAAAACCCGCACGGTAACGCGTCCAACCCGCTGTCCGACGCGGAACTAGAACGCAAGTTCGTTGAGTTGCATATCCCCTGGGGCGACGCGGCGGTCGCGCGTCAAACGCTCGATGTCCTGTGGGCAGTCGAGAAGTTGGCTTCCTCGAGGTTCCTCGTTGATGCGCTCTGCGCGCGCGGGGCTCGCTGAAGATTGAGCCGGCGACCAGCCCGACCTCGGCTTACGGCGGCATCGCGAAGCGCCATTTGCGAGTTCGCAGCAATCATTCATCGCGCGCGCGTACGGCGAGGAACACTTGTCGGATGCGTGGGACCACATCGGCGTAGATGCTGGTGTTGTCGGCTGGCCGCTCATGTGAACATGAGATGTTGGGCCGATGGTGCCCGCCTTGATGGCATGGTAGCGGCCACGGTAGGTGGCTCGTGTGGTGCCAATGAGCCAATGAGCCCCTACACCAGCGAATTGAAGCCGATCGCGGAGACGTCTGGATCGAAAAGTATTGAAGCGCCGTCGCGGATGCCCCAACGGGTTCGCCCTTGGATCGCCCAGGTTGGTAAGTCACGGTTACCTGATCACCTAGAAAATGCGACTCGACAGGGGAGGGGGTGGGGAGGAGAGTCGACACAAGTGCCTGGCGCCTTCGCTTGCGCGTCGGGCACATTCAACGAGACAACGCCCATGGAGCAGGCCCATGAATAGACGCAAACTACTTCAATATCTCACGACTTTCTCACCGGTCGCCAGCACTCTCTCAGCGCGCGCCCAGGACGTCTATCCTTCCAAGCCAATCCGCGTCATCACTACCRGCGCACCCGGCGCGCTCCTCGACTCCGCGAGCAGACTCTATGCGGAGCGCATGTCAGTCTCTCTAAAGCAGCCAGTGATCGTCGAGAACATGCCTGGCGCTGGCGGGCTTCTGGCAGTGCGGTACGTGGTCAAGTCTCCCGCGGATGGTTACACCCTTCTCGCGGCTGCCAATACCGTCACGACCCTTCCATACCTCAACGCCAAGGCCGGCTATTCGATGAAGGAGCTCACGGCAGTGGGCGAGATGGCACGTTCACCAGTGCTGCTTGTCGTGAGCAGCGGCTCGCCCTTCAGATCCGTTGCCGACATTGTTGCGACAGCCAAGCAGAACCCGCGCCAGGTCAGCTTCGCTTCCGGCGGGGTGGGCACGACGTCTCACTTGCCAGCCGAGCTCTTCGCCCGCCAGGCAGGGATCGCGCTTACGCATGTGCCCTACAAGGGCAACTCGCTCGCGGTGCCTGATGTTGCCGCGGGCCGTGTCAGCTTCATGATGGGCACGCCAACGTCGCTGGTCGAGTTGATGAAGAGCGGAGCATTGCGCGCGCTCGCGGTCAGCTCTGACACGCGCTCCCCGACTTTTCCGGATGTTCCGACGTTCAAGGAACTGGGGTTGGACGAGACGACCTTTGACGTCTGGGTCGGCCTGCTGGCACCGGCGGCGACGACCAAGCCAGTACGCGCAAAGCTCGGCGAGGCGATGGAGGCTGCCCGAAGGGACCCCAACATCATCAAGCGTGTTGAGGGCATGGGTCAAACGATCTCCGATGTACGTACACCCGAGAAGTTTGAGGCGGTGCTTCGCTCGGAAGAGGAAAAGTATCGCAAGCTGATCAAGAACGCGAACATCGTCGGCAGCTGACGTTAGTCACGCGCTACCTTGATTGTCGTCTGTTGACGGGAGGCGAGCGTACCTCGCGGGGCAGATTTGCCCGCCAGAGCAACGGCGGGCCTTCTTGACGCATGTTTG
>NZ_JBFUIU010000376.1:0-8672 GCF_056401695.1 Variovorax sp. P4_D9 | reverse complement strand
TGCTGGGTGTGTTCGACATGGCGGCCGGCGCCGGCATGCAAAAGGTCGTGCTGCTGCATGCCTGGCCGGATGCAACCACCTGGCACAAGGGCCGCCGCCTCCTGGACACGAACGAAACCTTGCGCGCGCAGTTCGCCGCCCAGCGCCAGAGCCTGGGCGGCATGGCGATCTTCCAGCGTGCCGAGGTGAACCTGCTCGACCCGGCGCCGGGCGCGACGATTCGCGCCGGCCTGGGCCGCATTGCGGCTTGAGCGGACGCATGAAGATCGCGCTGATCGGCAGCGCCGGCAAGGTTGGACGCCACCTGGTGCAGGAGGCGCGGGCGCGCGGGCACGAGGTGCTGGGTTTGTTGCGGCCGGGTGGGTCGCACCCGGATGCATCGGCCGCCACGCGGGCCGTGGACGTCTTCGATGCCACCGCCCTGGCCGAGGCGGTGCGCGGCCAGGACGCGATCGTCAGCGCCTACGGTGCGCCGGCAGATGCGCCGCACCTGTTGCCGGCGGCGACCGCGGCCATCGTGGTGGCGGCACGCGCGGCGGGTGTACACAGGCTGGTCACGGTCGGCGGCGCCGGTGGGCTGGAGGTGCGTCCCGGCGTGCGGCTGGCTGACACCGCGGGCTTTCCGCCCGCCTTGCTTCCCAAGGTGAAGGCGCATGCGGATGCGGTCGCGGTGCTGGTCGAGTCGGAATTGCATTGGACCTGTGTCGCCCCGGCGGCACGGGTCGTCGCCGGCGAGCGCACCGGCCGCTACGGGGTGGCGGTGGGTTCGCTGGTCAGCGACAGCATTTCGTACGCCGACTTCGCCTGCGCATTGCTGGACGAGCTGGAAACCGACCGGCATTCGCGCCGGGTCGTCGGCACCGGAACCTGAATCATGACTCCTCCGAGACTGGCGCACTGCGTCTTCCGCACCAACCAGCTGGCGTCGATGGTCGACTGGTACTGCAAGCTGCTGGGCGCGCGCATCAACCACGCCAGCGAAAGGATCGCTTTCCTCACCAACGACGAGGAACACCATCGCATCGCGCTGGTGGCGATGGAGCCGTACGCGGACAAGCCCAGGGGCGTGACGGTGGGCTTCTATCACGCCGCCTTCGCGTACGCGAGCCTGGGGGAGCTGCTGGAGGGCTATGAGGCGCTGGGGAAGCAGGGCATCAAGCCTTATCGCTGCATCAACCATGGGCCGACGCTGTCGTTCTACTACCGCGACCCGGATGGGAACGAGATCGAGATGCAGGTGGATACCTTTCCGGATTCGGCTTCGACCAATGCCTTCATGCGCAGCGAGGCGTTTGCGCGCAACCCGATCGGGGTGCTGGTGGTGCCGGAGGATTTGATCGCCCGGCGGGCGGCGGGCGAATCGGACAGCGCGCTCTTGCGTCGCGCGGATACCTGATCGCTCCGCGCTTCGGTGGGGTGCCTTCGGCAACCCACCCTACAGGGGCTGCTCTTGTAGGGTGGGTTCGCGGAGCGAGCCCACCGTTCAGGAAGCGCGGACAGCGGCAGCGGCCGGCGTCCGTTGCCGCAAGCTGAATGCGAATCCAGCGCTGATCAGGGCCAGGGCGATTCCGCAAGCCAGGAACACCGGCCGGTACCCGAAGCGGTCTACCACCGCCGAC
Organism: Variovorax sp. P4_D9; assembly: GCF_056401695.1. Lineage (NCBI taxonomy): Bacteria > Pseudomonadati > Pseudomonadota > Betaproteobacteria > Burkholderiales > Comamonadaceae > Variovorax > Variovorax sp. P4_D9. The sequence goes on along the minus strand of NZ_JBFUIU010000376.1, from coordinate 7,053 downwards.
RCCACCGCGACGCCGGCCGAAATCCCGACGAACATCGCCATCGCGAACAGGCTCACCGAAGTCCCGCGCAAGGTCGGCACCATCTGCGTCGCGTGCGTTTGCAGCGTGCCATGCAGCATGTAGAACCCCAGCCCGCCGACCAGGCAGGCCGGCAAGGCCAGCGCCCAATGGCCGCCGGCCGCGAGCAGCAGCCAGGCCAGTCCCATGGCGACACCGCCCGCCAGCGCGATGCCGCCTTCGCCCAGGGTGGCCACCAGCTTGCGCACCGCGAACGCATAGACGAAGCCGCCAATGCCGTACAGCGCCACGATCGCAGCCGCCGCCGTCAGGCCCAAGCCGAAGGTGCGAACCAGGTAGGCCGGCAGGAACGCGAGGCCGCTGAAAGCGAAGGCACCCTCGACGAGCACCACCAGCAGCATCCAGCGCGCCCACGGCACCGACAGTACCTGCTGGATGTCACGGAAATGGCCCTGGCCCGAGGGCGGCCGCACCGGTTCGCGCCGGACTTCGGGGTGCAAGGAGATCGCCAGCCCGCCGGCCAGGAACACCAGCGCCAGCACCGCGAACACCGCGCGCCAGCCGAACTGCTCGGTGAGGAAGCCCGAGAACCACTGGCCGGCGATCATGCCGCCCAGCGAGAGCGTGAGGAAGCGCGCCAGCACGGCCTGCCGGTCTTCGTAGGGCACCGTGTCGCCGACCCAGGCCAGCACCAGCGCGATGATGCCGGCCGCGGATGCGCCGGCGAGGAAGCGCGCCACCACCAGCAGCTCCAGGCTCATGGCAAGCAGCGCGACGACGTTGCCGATGACGCAGCCGAGCGCGGCAAAGCCGATCACGCGGCGCTTGCCGTAGCGGTCGCCCAGCGGCCCGAACAGCAGCTGCAGCAGGCCGTAGGCGATAGCATAGGCCGAGATGGTCAGCGCAGCCCGTCCCGTGGTGACGCCGAAGGCCTGGGCCAGCGCCGGCAGCATCGGGTCGCAGACGCGCATCATTGCGCTGCTAGTGAAGTGCACCACGGCCAGGGCGGCCACCCCGCCGGGCAGCTTCGTCATGCCTGTGCCGCGTCCCTCTTCTCGAAACCGGGGCGGGGCACCAGCGTCAGCCAGGCCGCGCTCAGGCCGCCGTCGACCAGCACGTCCTGGCCGGTGACGTAGCCGGCGCGCGCGCTGGCCAGGTACACCACCACTTCGGCGATGTCGGGCGGGCCACTGATGCGCCGCGCCGGCAGGAGTTGCTCGCGCTGCTTCAGCACAGCGGGATTGGCGTAGATCACCTCGCTCATGGGCGTGCGGACCATGGCGGGGCTGACGACGTTGCTGCGGATGCCGTGCTCGCCCAGTTCCACCGCGAGCAGCCGCGACAGCATCTTCACGCCCGCCTTGCTCACGCTGTAAGGCCCGCTGTAGGGCTGCGGCACGTGGCCCGAGATCGATGCGATGTGGACCATGCTGCCGCCACCGCCAGCGATCATCTGCTTGCCGAAGGACTGCGAGCAGAGCAGGAAGCCGCTGACGTTGACGGCCATCAGCTGGTTCCATTTGTCCAGCTCGATGTCCATCAGGGCGGCGGCGTAGATGGCGGCGGCGTTGTTCACCAGGACGTCGCAGCGCCCGAGTTCGCGTTCCACCGTGGCGGCGGCGCGGTCCACGCTGGCCTTGTCGGTGATGTCGCAGGTGACCGCGATGGCGCGGGCGCCGGTTTCGGCGATGTCGGCGGCGACCTTGGCGGCGCCGTTCTCGTCGCGGTCCAGCACGGCCACGCGGGCGCCGACGGCGGCGAACTGCCGCGCGATCTCCGCGCCTATGCCGCCGGCCGCGCCGGTGACGACGCAGACCTTGTTCTCGAGTTCTAGCCAGGAAGTGAATTGGGTCATGAGGGTCCTCGTATGGGGCCACTGTCGGCGCTGGCGGGGGAATCGTCAGTCCCCTCGTGGGGGACTCGCGCCGGCCGGCAAGCGCCTTACAGTCTCTCCATGACCTTCAACGTCCAGTCCGAATGGGTGCATCTCCAGTACGAGGAGACCGCCGCCTTCACCGAAACCTACGGCTTCTCCGGCAACCAGGGCGCCGTGAACCTGGAGGCGATCTGCTTCCGGCCCGAGGGGCACCCCTCCGACACCCTGATGATCTTCATGCATCCGGCCTCGACGCTGCAGCTGCTGCCGGTGCCGCGCGCCATGGCCGCCACCGGCGCCCACGTGCTGTGCGCGGCCAGCCGCTACGCCAAGAACGACACGGCGCTGATCATGGAGAAGGTGTTCCTGGACCTCGGCGCCTACATCAAGCATGCCAAGCAGGTCTGGGGCTACAAGTACGTGGTGCTGGTCGGCTGGAGCGGCGGCGGCGCGCTGGCCGTGAGCTACCAGGCCGAGGCCGAAGATCCGACCATCACCCACACCCCGGCCGGCGACCCGGTCAACGTCAAGGGCGCGGGCCTGATTCCCGCCGACGCGATCATTTACCAGGCCGCGCATCTGTCGCGCGCCCACCTGCTGGCCGAAGCCATAGACCCGTCGGTGCGCGACGAGCTGAATCCGGACGACCGCGACGTGGAACTGGACATCTACGACCCGCGCAACCCGAACCAGCCGCCCTACAGCAAGGAATACATCGCCCGCTACCGCGCCGCGCAGCTGGCGCGCATGCGCCGCATCACCGCCTGGGCCAAGGAGACGCTGGTCGAACTGAAGTCCCGCAACACCGGCGAGGTGGAGCGGCCCTTCATCGTTCATCGCACCCTGGCCGATCCGCGCTTCCTCGACCCCACGCTGGACCCCAACGACCGCAAGCCGGGCTGGTGCTACATGGGCAAGCCGGAGACGGTGAACACCGGCCCAGTGGGCCTGGGCCGCTTCAGCACACTGCGCTCCTGGCTGTCGCAGTGGTCGCTGGACGACTCCAAGGGCAACGGCCTCGAGGGCGTGAAGCGCGTCCGCGCGCCGCTGCTGGTGATCGAAAACAGCGCCGACGACGCCGCGCCGCAGACCCACCCGAAGATGCTGTTCGACTCGGCCGGCTCGCCCGACAAGACCTTCAAGATCATCAAGGGCGCCACGCACTACTACGCCGGCCAGCCCGAGCTGCTGAAAGAGGCGACGGCCCTGATCCGCGGCTGGCTCATCCAGCGCAAGCTGCTGGAGTCTTGAACCCGCGGGCGGCCATGGGGCCTGCACTCGTCGTCGCCGTGGTGATGCTCGCCACGGTGACGCAGCCGTTGGGGACCGACCTGTACCTGACGGCGCTGCCGGCCATCCGTAACGAATTTGCCGCGCCTGTCAGCGTCGTCCAGCTGACGCTGGCCGTGCTGGTGTTCAGCTTCGGCCTGAGCCAGCTGCTGTGGGGACCGGCCTCGGATCGCTTCGGCCGCCGCCGCGTGCTGGCGGCCGGCTTCCTGCTCTATGCCGGCGGCGCCGGCCTTGGCGCACTGTCCCCTGCCATCGAGGTGCTGATCGCGGCGCGCGTGCTGCAGGGCCTGGGCATCGCCGCCGCCATGGTCTGCAGCCGCGCCATCGTTCGCGACCTGTACGAGCAGCAGCACGGCACGCACGTGATGAGCATCGCGATGTCGAGCCTGGCCTTCTTCACGATGGCCATCCCGGTCGTGGGCGCCTTGCTCACGGCTGCGCTCGGGTGGCGCTCCACGCTCTGGACCATGGGACTTTTCGGCCTGGGCGGGCTGGCGCTGGTGCTGCTGCGGGTGCCGGAAACGGCACGGGCGCTGGAGCCGACCGCGCTGCAGCTGCGGCCGCTGTTCGCGGGCTATGCCCGCATCGCGCGCAACCCGGCCTTCCGCTCCTGGACGCTGCTCAACTCCTGCGGCTATGCCGCCAACTTCGGCTTCTTTTCCAGCTCGGCCTACCTGTACCTCGAGACCTTCGGCGTCTCGCGCGTGGCCTTCGGGCTCGTGATCGGCAGCGCTTCCGTTGCCTACCTGGCCGGCACCTTCCTGTGCCGGCACTGGATCGCCCGCCACGGCATCGTTGTATCGGTGCGGCGCGCCGGCTTCCTCTCGCTGACGGCGGCCACCGTCTTCATCGTCCCGCAATTGGCCAACGCCCACTCGGTGTTGACGCTGACGGCGGGCCTGTGGCTGATGCTGCTGGCCTACGGCATCCACCAACCCTGTGGCCACGTCGGCATGGCCACGCCGTTTCCGCTGCAAGCCGGTGCCGCCTCGGCGCTCGGCGGCTTCATTTTTGCCTCGGCGGCCTTCCTCTGCGGCACCTGGATGGGCGTGATGTACCGCGGCGGCAGCGCCGCCGTGCTGGCACTGACCACCGGCACGCTGGCCGCCGCCACCGGCCTGATCGCGCTGACGCTGGTGCAGCGGCACGGCCGGGTGGCGCTCGCGCAAGCCGTCCCCTGATCAACTTTCAACCCACGAGGTTCACCATGAGCAACGCATACATCGTCGGCTGGGGCCACACGCCCTTCGGCAAGTTCGACAACCTGGACCTGGAGCAGCTGATCCGCGATGCGGTGCAGCCGGCCTTGGCCAGCGCCGGCCTGGAGCCGAAGGACATCGACGGCATCTTTGTCGGCCACTTCAACGCGGGCTTCGTCGGCCAGGACTTCACCGCGGCCCTGCCGGCGGTGGCGATCCCGGCCTTCCGCCACACGCCGGCGGTGCGCTGCGAGAACGCGTGCGCCACCGGGTCGGCCGCCATCTGGGCCGCGCTGGACGCGATGGCGGCTGGCCGCATGAAGCGCACGCTGGTGATCGGCATGGAGCGCATGAACGGCCTTACGACGCCCGAGGTGGCGGCCACGCTGATCAAGTGCTCGTACGTGAAGGAAGAGGGCAGCGACCCGGCCGGTTTCGCCGGCATCTTCGGCGGCATCGCTGGCAAGTACTTCGAGCGCTTCGGCGACCAGTCGGATGCGCTGGCCGCCATCGCCGCCAAGAACCACAGCAACGGCATGCACAACCCGTACGCGCACATGAAGCGCGACCTTGGTTTCGACTTCTGCCGCAATCCGTCGGATAAGAACCCCTTCGTGTCGGGGCCGTTGAAGCGCTCGGACTGTTCGCTGGTTTCCGACGGCGCCGCGGCGCTCGTGTTGTCGAGCGAGCCGCTACCGGGCGCGCAGGTGCCGGCGGTCCGCTGGCGCTCGCGCACCCAGGTCAACGATTTCCTGCCGCTGTCCAAGCGCGATCCCACGAAGTTCGAAGGCATGGCCATGGCCTGGCAGCGCGGCCTGGACGCGGCCGGCGTGAACCTGGGCGACCTGGCCTTCCTGGAAACGCACGACTGCYTCACCGTTGCCGAACTGCTCACTTACGAGGCGATGGGGCTGGCGGACCACGGCAAGGGCGCCCGCGTCATCCTGGATGGCGTCAGCACCAAGGGCGGCAAGCTGCCGGTCAATCCGTCGGGCGGCCTGAAGTCGAAGGGGCATCCGATCGGCGCCACCGGCGTGTCGCAGCACGTGATGGCGGCAATGCAGCTGTCCGACCAGGCCGGCGGCATGCAGATCCCGAACGCGCGCATCGGCGCTGTCTTCAACATGGGCGGGGCTTCGGTGGCCAACTACCTGAGCGTGCTGGAGTCGGTATGAACGCGGCGCACGTGATGAACCTGGGCCGGCTGCTGACGCAGACGGCCACGCTGTTCCCGGATCGCCCCGCGCTGATCCAGGAAGGCGATCGCACCTGGACCTGGGGCGAGATGGAGCAGCGGGTGGCAGCGATGACGGAGGCACTGCGCGCGCTGGGCCTGCGCAAGGGCGATCGCATCCTGGTGCAGTCGCGCAGCAACGTGCAGATGTTCGAGAGCTGCTGGGTCGCGTTCCGCCTCGGCTGCGTCTGGGTGCCGACCAACTTTCGGCTGACCCCGCCCGAGGTCGCCTACCTGGCCGCCTCCAGCGGCGCCAGCGCGATGATGGTGGAAGACCTCTTCGCCGGCCACACGGACGCCGTGCGCGCGGCGGCGTCGACGCTGAAGCACGTCATTGCGATCGGCCAACCGCGCACGGGCGAGCATTCCTACGAGGACCTGGTGCGCGAACACCGCGGCGCCGCCGGCGAGCCCGAGACGGTGGGCTACGACGATCCGCTCTGGTTCTTCTACACCTCGGGTACCACGGGCCGTCCCAAGGCCGGCGTGCTGACGCATGGCCAGATGGCTTTCGTGGTGACCAACCACCTGGCCGATCTGGTTCCCGGCACCACCGAGCGGGATTGTTCGATCGCCGTGGCGCCGCTGTCGCATGGCGCCGGCATCCATGCTCTGGTGAACGTGGCGCGCGGCGCGCCCACCGTGCTGCTCGCCAGCGAGAAGCTCGATCCCGAGGCCTTCTGGCGGGCGGTGGAGAAGCATCGCATCAGCAACCTTTTCACGGTGCCCACCATCGTCAAGATCCTGGTGGAGCATCCGGCCGTGGACCGCTACGACCACAAGAGCCTGCGCTACGTCATCTACGCCGGCGCGCCCATGTACAGGGCCGACCAGAAGCTGGCGCTGCAGAAGCTGGGCAAGGTGCTGGTGCAGTACTTCGGCTTGGGCGAGGTCACAGGCAACATCACGGTGCTGCCGACGGAGATGCATTCGGCCGACGACGATGACCCGAACGCCAACATCGGCTCCTGCGGCCGGCCACGGACCGGCATGGAGGTGGCCATCCTCGATGCGGAACTGAAGCCGGTGGCGACGGGCGAAGTCGGCGAGATCTGCGTGCGCGGCCCGGCGGTGTTCTCGGGCTACCACGCGAATCCGGAAGCGACGGAGAAAGCCCTGCGCGGTGGCTGGTTCCACACCGGCGATCTGGGCAAGCTCGACGAACGGGGACTGCTGTTCATCACCGGCCGCGAGTCCGACATGTACATTTCGGGCGGCTCGAACGTCTATCCGCGCGAGGTGGAAGAAGTGCTGCTGACGCATCCCGCCGTCGCCGAAGTGGCGGTGCTCGGCGTGCCGGACCGCAAGTGGGGCGAAGTCGGCGTGGCGGTGGTGGTGCGGCGCGAGGGCTCGCAGCTCGATCGCGACGCCTTGCTTGCGCACCTGGAAGGCCGCTGCGCCCGTTACCGCTGGCCGCATCACGTGTTCTTCTGGGA
>NZ_JBFUIU010000375.1:0-8714 GCF_056401695.1 Variovorax sp. P4_D9 | reverse complement strand
CCTGGAACGCCCGGACGCGCAGATTATCCCCCTTCATCATGGACGTGCGTGAAAGCTTCATCCAGGCGGTGGGCCATACACCGCTCATCAGGTTGCGCAAGGCCTCCGAACTGACCGGCTGCGCGATTCTCGGCAAGGCCGAGTTCATGAATCCCGGCGGATCGGTCAAGGATCGCGCAGCGCTCTATATCGTGCTCGATGCCGAAGCGCGCGGCGACCTGCAGCCGGGAGGCGTGATCGTCGAGGGCACGGCCGGCAATACCGGCATCGGCCTTGCGCTGGTGGGCAACGCCCGCGGCTACCGCACGGTGATCGTGATCCCACAGACGCAGAGTCAGGAGAAGAAGGACGCGCTTCGCCTGTACGGCGCCGAGCTGCGCGAGGTGCCCGCGGCGCCTTACAGCGATCCGAACAACTACGTGCACGTGGCCGAGCGCCTCGCGGCAGAGCTCGCGCACAGCGAGCCCCATGGCGTGCTATATGCGAACCAGTGGGACAACCTGTCCAACCGGGATGGCCACGTCCGCTCGACCGGCCCTGAGATCTGGCAGCAGACGGACGGCCGGATCGACGGCTTCATCTGCTCGATCGGCACAGGCGGCACGCTGGCCGGCGTCGGCCAGTACCTGAAGGAACGCAAGCCGGGTGTCGTGATCGCCGCCGCCGATCCGATGGGCGCCGCGATGTACAACTACATCAAGCACGGCGAATTGCGCAGCACCGGCAGCTCGATCACCGAAGGCATCGGCCAGAGCCGCATCACGGGCAACCTGGAAGGCGCCTCGATCGACGACGCCTATCAGATCGAAGACCAGGAGGCGTTGCCGGTGCTGTTCGACCTGCTGCGAGAGGAAGGCCTGTGCCTGGGTGGTTCCAGCGGCATCAACGTGGTCGGAGCCATCCGCCTGGCACGTGAGCTCGGGCCGGGCCACACGATCGTGACGATCCTGGCCGACGCCGGCACACGCTACCAGTCGAAGCTGTACAACCCGGCCTTCCTGCGCGAGAAGAATCTTCCGGTTCCGGCGTGGCTTGCGTGAACTGCTAGCCACGATTTAGCGGCGCCGGTCGGCACGGTGATCAGAACGCTGTGGCCCGAGTCGATCCAGTCGCCCAGAGCCAGGCTCATCGGCACGATCTCAGCCAGTTCCGGCACATCTCGTCGCCCGTGCTGGCTACATCGCCAGCGCACCCGCGCTTGCTCAATGTGCGGCGAACGCCGCCAGATTGGGGTGGTCGTACTTTCGGTGCGTGCGCCCGGCGCGGCGCTGCTCAACGGCACCTTCATCCAGGGCTCTCAAGGTGGACCAGGCTGCGGACTGCGCGGCGATCACGCATGTGAGAAGGTTGCTGGATCTCGGCAAGCCACACCGGGCGCTTGAAGAAATATGGACACTGCAGGAGCGTTACCGTCGAAGCCCTCTGCTCCGAGACCTGCTTGGCGAGGCCGACCGCGACCAGCAGCAAAGGATGATTCAGGATCCTTAGGACGCGCACTGCGTCCGATGCCTGCGGCAGTCACTGCTCGCCCAGCCAGGATCCGAGGAATCAGCACCTTGCCGCGCTGTGCAGCACGGGCTGATGGGGACGACCATGGGTGCGAGGCTCCGGCCTCGCGCAACAGCGAAGCGACAACCACCTTGACACGCACCGTGGGCGTCGAGATGCGTGACCAGGTGAACTCGCTCCTGTGTTCTGGCAAGGGCTGCGCCACCGGGCGCTTGCGCTCCCCGAGGGGCCGAGGGCGCACGTCCCGGCCGTCAATCCAGAGCATGTTGAACACGCAGAGGGGTCGCCCGGTCCTCGATCATCGCGAGGCCGATCAGCACGCCCCGGCTCATCGATGCACGGCGCTGCAGTCGACCCCACTCGGGATACCCGTGCTCGCCTGCCACCCGGAACTCCGCGTCGAGCACCGCTTCGCGCGGTAGGGAGTCGAGCGCAGCGGCGACAGCAGACCCGGCGCGAGCGGCATGCGGTTGCGGCTCACCAACTTCACGAGTTCGCCGGAGCGAGGGACGAGCGCCTGGGGGCGTCCATCTTGTGCTCAAACAGCCAGTCACCGTGCGTCGCGCAAGAGCGTTGGGTGCGTCAGATCGGCCGCCTGCGGCAGCAGGGGTAGCGCGGCGCCCCCGGCGGGCGGCGGCATCGGAACTTGCCTCACTGGGAAGGACGGAGCTGTTGGATGGAATCGCAGCAGCTTCCGGTCTGGGCAGTCGCTGTCTGGCATACAGAGGGGGCTCGGATACCGGCAGGCTGCATGCTGGCGGAGATCGGCCTTCGGCCTTGAAGCGAGCCAGTCATTTGCCGCGGCTACCGTCCGGCACACCTGCTGACCGGAAGGGTGTGACCTACGCGCGTCAATCGCGCTTGCTATGACCGTTCATCCTTTGTCCCGTCCGGAGTTGCATTGGCGTGGTGACCGCAGCTTCCCACGTGGTCATGGGTGGATGAACAACCTGTTGCGACATTTCGGCTATTCCAGCTTGAAGCAAGGATGACGCTGCACATATCAATGCGCCGAAACTGAGGATCCTTGAACGCCAGAACGTCATCGTTAAAGGTTCCGAAGGTGCTGTCGGGGCGGTGCTTCATACCCTGATAGAAGGCGTCAATGATTCCACGCTTAAAGTCGCTTTCTCGGGGAAACGCGGCGATAACAGCCTCGCGCTGCGCGTCGGTAAATTGGTCGTACCCGCGGCCAGCTACATCCATGCCGGCCCCCGCCTGCACCAGCGCGATCTCGGGACGCATAAATTGCGGTATGCCAGGCGTTGTGTGGAGAGCGATGGCGTTCCAAACCGTCTCGATATCGCTTTCGGAGATGCCGCGCCCCTGAAGAAAATCACGAGCGGCATTCGCGCCATCCACTTCAAAGCGTAGCTGGCTGTTTTCATAGCGTCCGGTGAGGCCGATGTCGTGGAACATGGAAGCCGCATAAAGCAGTTCGGGGTCGAATTTCAATCCCACACGGTTTCCCGTCAAGACTCCCCAGCAATAGACTCGGACCGAGTGGTGGAAGAGCAAATCGCTCTCGGTATCACGAATGAGCTGGGTCACTTCGCGCGCGAGTTTGCTGTCCGGGATACGCACCCCTGATATTTCCTTAAGCATAATGGCTTTCTTCAACTGTTAACTACTTGGTCATGGCGCCGGCCTGCGTCGGCGCCATGAGTCACTTATCGTCGGGTCAGCCGAAAGCTTTGTCGCGATCTCGGCTACGTGTCTGCCCTGGAACTGCGCCATGCCGAGTTCCTGCTCGCTTGGCATCCGTTCACCCTGTCCACCGGCGATCGTCGCTGCGTCATACGGGCTTCCGCCCTTGATTTCGTCCAGTCCCATTTGCCGCTTTTCGGCGTAGGGCAGGCCCGTGATGAGCATCCCGTGGTGCAACAACGTTGGCAGAAAAGTCAGGATTGTGCTTTCCTGCCCTCCATGCTGCGTCGCTGAGGCGGTGAAAACGGATCCAACCTTTCCGACGAGGCTGCCCAGCATCCAGAGTGGGCCGGTCTGATCGATGAAGGTGCGCATCTGGGAACTGACATTTCCGAAACGCGTCGGTGCGCCGAAGAGTATCGCGTCATAGTTGGCGAGTTCGTTCGGCATTGCGATGGGGGCAGCTTGATCCCCCTTCCCATTCGCCCTTAGGAACACGTCAGCGGGTACCGTTTCAGGGACCCGCTTCACATTCACCGTGGCGCCGGGAACGCTGCGCGCACCGTGCGCGACCGCTTCCGCCATAGCTTCGATATGCCCGTAGAAGCTGTGATAGAGGACAAGAACTTTTGCCATGTTGCGATGCATCCGTAGAAGTAAGTGAAAGCAGTGCAACTCGATGCCAACTGGCTAACCGGCCCGTTGGCGGATCGGCGACGACGCAATGCTGAAAAACCAGTGAGTTCGTCTTGTCGCTGGAGAACGGCCCTGATGGACTGCGTGCATTCGATGCGCCGCCGGTCCGCCACTGCACCCGCATCAGGCCGCTTGTGCGACTCCGAGCCGTGCGGCCCATCTTTACTTGGCGAGGAGCGCTTGAGGGGTGTTGCGGAAGCTGATTGCCATGCGGTTGTAGGCATTCATCAGCCCGATGGCAATGGTGAGGTCCACCAGTTCGCGCTCGTCGAGGACGGTACGAGCTGCTTCATAGTCGCCGTCGGGGACGCCAGTCTCTGCCACGCGTGTCACCGATTCCGCCCAAGCCAGCGCGGCGCGCTCACGCTCGTCGAAGAGAGTGCCCGCCTCCCTCCATGCTTGCAGCAGTGCGAGCTTTTCGATTGCCTGCCCCTTCTTCAGCAGGTCACGCGTGTGCATGTCTAGGCAGTAGGCGCAGCTGTTGATCTGCGAAACACGCAAGTACACCAGATCGACCAGAATGGGGGAAAGGCTGCTCTGCGTGACGTACCCGTACACGTTGCCAAGTGCTTTGACGCCGGCCGGGGCGATTTGGTTGTAGTCGATACGCTTGCTCATGGTCATAGTTCCGAAAATCAAATCATTGAGTGGGGGCTGTGAGCGCCGTCTCGCCGGTGTCCACCACGAACACAGCCAGGAGCTTCGCGGGCCGGGTCTTGCTCGCGTTCCGGCTGACAGGATGTCTTGCGCCGGGGGGCTCGTAGAAGCTTTCCCCTGCGCTCAAAATCTGCTTGGGACCATCGTTCACCTGGGATTCGATTGCACCCGAGACCACGTATCCGTAGATGAAAGCAGACTTCGCGTGCACATGAGCAGGCGATGCGCCCGCGGGTGGGTAGTCGACGACGACGGCGACCAGCGACTTGCCGGGAATATTGGGGATCGCTTGCTGGAATGCTGGGGTGACCCTCTCCGCCGACTCATGTGCGGTGGCGGGGATGGGCGCGAGTGCGCCGATGGCGCCTGCCGCGACAGCGGCGGTAGCAAGCCATGAGGTGTTCATGAGCGTTCTTCCTTGTTAGAGAGTTGACGGTGCGACAGTCTTGGGGAGTTCAACTGGCGCTTTTGCCGGCGATCCGCCGGCATGCGTGCTCGGGGCCGAAGTGCCTTCATCGTCTGTTGATTTGATCGACGGGAGGGTCAGGCCGGAAAACCGAGGAGCCGCGCGAAGTCAGGCACGCGTTCCCGTGGCATCCTTGTTTGATTCACCTGGGCCTCCGGGTCGCCGTATCCCATGGACATGCCGAAGGCGGTCACTTCTTCCGGCGGCATGTGCAGGTGCGCCGCGATCAGGTCATGGAACGGCGCGAAGGAAACCTGCGGGCATGTGTCGATGCCACGCGCCTTCGCGGCGATCATCACGTTCTGCGCGAAAAGGCCGAGGTCGATCCAGCTGTGCGGCTTCAATCTGCGGTCGATGCTGAAGATGAGACCCACCGGCGCGCCGAAGAATGAGAAGTTCCGCTCGGTCTGGCGCATGCGCGCCGGGGTGTCGTTGCGTTCGATCCCGAGCGAAGCGTAGTAACGCGCCCCGAAGTCAGTCAGTCTCGCGCGGAACACGTCCGGCAACGGCTCGGGGAAGTGCGCGGGCGCTGGTGCGGTTCCGGCGCGAGAAACAGCGACCAGGGCGTCGGCCAATTCATCCTTGATCGCGCCGCTGACCACATACACCCGCCAGGGCTGGACGTTGGCGCCGCTCGGGGCGGTCGCTGCCTCCTCCAGGATCTCTTCCACGAGTTCCCGGCGCAGCGGATCCGGTTTGAAGGCGCGAACCGCTCGGCGGGAGCGCACAACGGTGGAGACGCATTTCGCGATGGTCTCCTGGGACCATTCAGTTGCTGTTTGGACCATGGATCACTCCTGCGGCGTGTCGTGGTAGGAGATCCGCCCGGAGGGTAGGAAGAACAGCGCTATCACGGCGCCACCCTTCGCTTCCGGATAGTGGTGACTGCCCGGCGACGGGGCGGTCCAACCACTGAAGCACCAGCCATTCGGTCCGTTCAGGGCGGCGCCGGCGTTTAGCGGAACGACCATGTTGAACTCGCCATAGGGATGACCGTGGTATTGCCCGCGAAATCGATGGTCAGCGTGGCCTTGGCTATTCCCGGTGCTATCCATGTACACAGCTGTGATGCTGAAGTGGAGCGTGTACTCAGACGGCTCCGCAATGCGGCTACGGCGATACGTTGGGCCGTCGATCTCGACGTTCGCTGCCCAGCCGTCCTCAACGCCCTTCTTTACCAAGCTACCCAGGGTCTGGTAGAGCTCGCTGCCAGACCCGTACTTCTGATTCAGCCAGCGTTCGACCGCAGTGCTGGCGGTCATGTCCCTCACTTCCTCAAGGAAGGGGATGCAGCGCTCGATCAGCGCTTCTCGATCTTTGATGAGGGTTTCGGTCGTCATGGTCTCGTTTCCTAAATGGCTGGACGTGATCATGGGCGAACCATGAATTGAATGGAACTGATGTCTTTGCAATTACACAATGCATGCAATTCAAGTGCTGGAACGAGACCATGAGCATTGGTCGCACGGACCTGAACCTGTTTAAAGTGTTCGAGGCCGTCTACGAGGAGCGCAATCTGCTACTGGCGGGCAAGCGCCTCAATCTCACGCAATCAGCGGTTAGCCATGCGCTTCGGAGGCTGCGCGAGCTTGTCGGCGACGAGCTCTTCATGCGCACGGGGAAGGGGCGCCCTGCACCGACGCGGCGGACCGCGCCGGGTGTTGGACAACGTGGCGAACCTTCGCGTGCCAATGTCTTTTGGCAGTCGGCCGGCGGGGTTCGACCTGGTCGTAGATCTGATCCAGCGTGGCCGAGCCGCCCAAGGCGGCTAGCACGTCACGAACCCGCAGAGTCGGAAATGTGTCCAACGCGCTGCCCGGGCACCAAGCAGGATTGGCGGCTGCCCTGGCCAACGGACAGTCCCGAAGGATCGTACGGCGGCGAGCGTGCTGCCTGTTGATTCCCCACCTACAATTATCTATCCGGGGCGGATTCAACGGTAAACTTTGCGCTGCCGCGGGGCGGCCATCGCGGCTGCCCCGGCAACCCGTTCGGCCAGGTTTCAGGCAGATCGGCAGTGCAGCGTGGTCCGGCCAAAGCAGGCCGTGGATGACGGTCCTGCAAAGGAGCATGTCGATGCGATCGCCAGCTAGATCCGGCACGCGCCTGAGAGGCATTTCGGTCAGGGTCGCGGCCGTCATCGTGGCTCTATTCGTCGTCGGCCGCATCACCGGCGTGCTGATTGACTGGCTGTGGTTTTCCTCGGTCGGCTATGTCGGCGTTTTCTTGACGATCTTTGTCACCCGGGTGCTTCTGTTCGTCGCCGTCTTCGCTATTTCGGCGGGCGCGATATGGGTGTCGGGATGGCTGGCGCACCGCTATGCGAGCCAGTCCGGCACCTGGAAGGTGGGGCCGGCATTTCCGCCGGGCACGCCGGGGGTGTTGAGCGAACTGGTCGGGGAAGTCGCGCCGCATGTTCTCTGGCGCGCAGCCATCGCCGGTGTCGCCGTCCTGCTGGGCTTGTTCATCGCCGTCGGCGAAGTCGCGGGCTGGGACATCGCGCTTCGCTACGTCGAGCAGGTGCCATTCGGCAAGACCGATCCGATCTTTGGCAAGGACATCGGCTTCTACCTCTTCTCGCTGCCGGCCTATMTCGCGCTCCGGAACTGGCTGCTACTGCTGCTGGTCTGCAGCGCAGCCATCGCCGCCGTGGTATATGGGATGCGCGGCGACATCACGTGCATCCAGCCGCCGCGCGCGCTTTCGCCAGCGGCCGCCACCCACGGTTCGGCGCTGCTCGGCTTGCTTTTCCTGCTGCAGGCCTGGACTTACTGGCTCGACCGCTTCCTGCTGCTCTACGGTGACAACGGCGTCGTGGTGGGCGCCAGTTATACCGATGTCCACGTCGGGCTGCCGGTCCTGTGGCCGCTTATCGGACTTGCCGCTGCCGCGGCGGTCGCGTCGTGGGCCAATATGCGCTCGCGGGGCTTGCGAATTCCGGCGGCCTCGGCGCTGATCGTGTTCGGCAGCGCATTCGTGCTCGCCCTGATCTACCCGGCGCTCTTCCAGCGCTTCTATGTCAAACCGAACGAGCTGCAGTTGGAGACGCCCTATATCGCCCACAATATTGCGCTGACGCGGGACGCCTATGGTCTGACGCAGATCGCGGTAAAGCCGTTCCGGGCCGAGCAGAACCTGACTCTCGCCACGCTCCAGGCCAATCGCCCGACCATCGACAACATCCGCCTGTGGGATCTGCAGCCGTTGCGGGATACCTATGCGCAGTTGCAGGAGATCAGGACCTATTACAAATTCCTCGCGACGGACATCGACCGCTACCGGCTCAACGCCGGTTATCAGCAGGTGATGCTTTCGGCGCGGGAACTAGAGCCGTCCTTGCTTCCGGCAAATGCCCAGACCTGGGTGAACCTGCATCTCCTGTTCACACACGGCAATGGCATCGTGATGTCGCCGGTCACGGAAAAATCCGCTGAAGGCTTGCCTACCCTTTACCTGAAGGATATTCCGCCTGTCTCCAACGGTGGCCCGATCGTCCAAGAGCCGCGCCTGTATTTCGGCGAAGGCGGTAAGGGGTACGTGATCGTCAATGGTAGCGTCCCCGAATTCGACTACCCCAAGGGCGACGAGAACGTCTATTCGACCTACAGCGGACGCGACGGTGTCGCCATCGGCAGCATGGCGCTACGGGCCCTCTTTGCCTGGCAATTCGACGATCCCAACATCCTGGTGACCGGCTACATCACGCCCGCAAGCCGAATCCTGCTCCATCGCAACATCC
>NZ_JBFUIU010000374.1:0-8720 GCF_056401695.1 Variovorax sp. P4_D9 | reverse complement strand
GGGCAAGCCGACGAGTGCGACCGCCATGCAAAGCTACGAACGCCGCGCGTCAGCGCGCAGCGTTGCGGTCGGTGATCATTTTCGGGGTGATGAAGACGAGCATTTCAGTTTTGTTGGCAGTGCGAGTGCGCGTCCGGAACAGCGCCCCGAGATAGGGCACTTCACCGAGCACCGGAATGCGCGACTCGTCGTTGGATTCGGTGAGCTCGAAGATACCACCGATGACGACCGTGCCGCCGTTCTCAACCAGCACCTCGGTCTGCACGTGCTTCGTGTTGATCGCGAAGCCGGCGGTGGTCGGCTGCCCCACCGTGTCCTTGTTGACGTCGAGCGTCAGGATGATGTTGCCCTCGGGCGTGATTTGCGGCGTCACCTCGAGCTTCAGGTTGGCCTTGCGGAAGGCGATCGAGGTGGCGCCGCTGGAGGTCGCGACCTGGTAGGGCAGCTCGGTGCCCTGCTCAATTAGCGCCTTGGTCTGGTCGGCGGTCACGACGCGGGGACTCGACACCACCTTGCCCTTGCCGTCGGCTTCGAGCGCCGAGATTTCGAGGTTCAGCATGCGCGAGAAGGTCGCATTGAACAGCGAGATCGCGAAGGTGCCCGGCGCATTGCCGTTGCCCGACACGCCGGTCGAAGGCAGGTTCACGAAGTTGGAGTTCGTGAAGGTGGTGATTGCCTGCGAGGGATTGCCGTTCAGGCCTGGCGTGACGATTGGCATCACGCCGGCATTGCCGAAGACGTTACTGCCGTTGACGGAACCGACCGAGCCGCCGGCGATACCACCGCCGAGCTTCACGCCGAGCGACTTGCCGAAGGTGTCGGCGGCTTCGACGATCCGGGCCTCGATCAGCACCTGGCGCACCGGAATGTCCAGCTTCTGGATCAGTTCGGCCACCTGCACCAGCCGCGACGGAATATCCGACACGAACAGCTGGTTGGTCCGCGCCTCGGCGATCACGCTGCCGCGCGGGCTCAGGATGCGGGTCGCGGTGCCGCTGCCACCGCCGCTGGAGGCACCGGTGCCGGTCAGGCCCTGGGCGATCTGCAGCGCCTTGGTGTAGTTGAGCTGGAAGGACTGGGTGCGCAGCGGCTCCAGGTTCTGGATCGCGGCCTGGGCCTCGAACTCCATCTTTTCCTTGGCGTTGATCTCGTCCTTGGGCGCGATCCACAGCACGCTGCCGTTCTTGCGCATGCCCAGGTTCTTTGCTTGCAGGATGATGTCCAGCGCCTGGTCCCACGGCACGTCCTTCAGGCGCAGGGTCAGCGAGCCGGTGACCGAGTCGGAGGTGACGATGTTGAAGTTGGTGAAGTCGGCAATCACCTGCAGCAGCGAGCGGACCTCGATGTTCTGGAAATTTAGCGACAGCTTCTCGCCGTTGTAGCCCACGCCTTGCGTCAGCTTGGTCGGATCGATCTTGCGGGGACGGACCTCGACCACGAACTGGTTCTCGCTCTGGTAGGCGCTGTGCTCCCATTCGCCGCGCGGCTCGATCACCATCCGGACGCGGTCGCCGACCTGCTGGGTCGTCACGAGTTGCACCGGCGTGCCGAAATCCGAGACGTCGAGCCGGCGGCGCAGGCCTTCGGGCAAGGTCGACTTGGTGAATTCGACCACCAGGTTCTTGCCCTGCTGGCGGATGTCCACCCCCACCTGGTTGTTGGCCAGGTCGACGATCACGCGTCCGGTGTTGTCGCTGCCGAGGCGGAAATCGACGTCGCGCAGCGGCAGCATGTCGCGGTTGCGGTTCTCGGCGAAGGCCGCCGACGGTGCCGTGCTGACCTGCGCGGCACCGGCCACCGGCTCGAGCGAGACCAGCAGCGACTTGCCCTGGATCTCGGTCCTGTAGGCGGTGGCCTGTTTCAGGTTCAGCACGAGGCGGGTGCGCTCGCCGGCCTGGACCACGTTGACCGAGCGCAGGTTGCCCTGGTTGACCTCGATCGCGTTGCGGCCGATGGCGTTCGTGACGCCCGGGAAATCAAGTGCCACACGGGCCGGCGACTGGATCGCGAAGCCGGTCGGCGCCGCGGCCAGCGGCTGGCTGAAATCGACCCGGATCACTTCGGCACCAGACTGCATCGAAGTCGTCACGGATTCGATCGCGTTCTGCGCATGCACGACGGCAGCCGCGCTGAACGCCACGATCGCCGCACCGGCCACGCGCAGCCATTGCGCCAGCATTGATTTTTGTTGGTTCATTTCGACCTCTCTTGCAACTGCAGCGTCGCCACGCGTTCGATCCATTCACCGGCGGCGTCCTGCACGATTTCACGCAAGCCGAGTTCGGTTTCGCTTATACGGGTGATGCGCCCGTAATTGAGTCCCAGGTAGTTGCCGACCCGCACCTGATAGAGCAGCTTGTCGACGGTGATCAGCGCCACCGGCTGGCCGTTGCGGCTCAGGCTGCCCACCATCGCCATCGAGTCGAGCGGGAAGGCTTCCAGCGCTTCCTTGCGTCGCGCCAACTCGGGCGTGATCAGGCCCGAGGTGCTGGGCTGGGCCGAATCGCGGCGCAGCGCCTGCGTCAGCTTCTGCATGTTGAAGGGGTCGACAGCTGCGGCTTCGGTGTAGGCCTGCGGGGTGAACTTCTTCGGCTCGGTGATCGGAGGCACGCTCGGCTTCACCTGCGCACGCTGCTGCGCCATCCAGCGCTGGAGTTCTTCCTGCTCGGAGCCGAAGCACCCGGTCAGGCCGACCGCCGCGGCGGCGATCCATAGAAATCTGAGCGTTCTCATTTCTTCTTCGCTCCCGCCGCCGCCGCCGCGCGCTTCTGCGCGCCCTGCTCTTCCTCGTCCAGGTAGCGGTAGGTCCGCGCCGTGGCATCCATGATCAGCACCCCGTCCTTCTGCGGCGCGATCCCGATGTTGTTGAGGGTCACGATCCGCGACAGGTTCGCGATGTCGGCGGCGAAGGCCCCCATGTCGTGGTAGCGCCCGGTCACGCGGACGGCGATCGGGAGTTCGGCGTAGTAGTCCTTGACGGACACCTGGCCCGGACGGAACAGCTCGAACTGCAGGCTGCGCCCGAGCCCGGCCTGGTTGATGTCCGACAGCAGTGCATCCATCTCGGCCTTGCTGGGCAACTGCTTCTCGAGCAGCGTAACGTACTGCTGCACCTGCTCGCGCTGTTTCTTGAGCAGGTCGAGATTGGCGGCCTGGGCCACCTTCTTCTGGTAGTCCGCCCTCAGCGTGACTTCTTTGGCGCGCTCGGCTTCGAGCTCGTCGTTCGAATTGGTGAGCCAGACGAACCACAGCGCCGCCAGCACCGCTACGGCCACCGCGACGCACAAGGCGTAGCGCGGCACCGGCGGCCAGACCGACGGATCATTGGGATTCAGTCCCTGGAACTGCTGGCCGAAGCGCCGCAGGGACAGCGCCAGGTCGAACTTCTCGGAGGGGCGTTTCTTGGCCATGCGCGCTTACCCCTTCGCCTTGACGGCCGCCGGCACGCCGGCAGCGGGTTTCTGGGCGTCGGTCGGCCGCTTGAGGCCGATGCGCATCTTGAAGTTCGCGACGCGCCGCTGGTCGCGCGCGCTCAGGCTCACCGTCGCCGAGGTGATCTCGATCAGCTCCGGCTTGACCAGCCACGGGCTGCTGTTGCCCAGGTTGCGCAGCAGCTCGGAGACCCGTTCGTTGGACTGCGCCATGCCTTGCAGCGTGACGGTCTGGTTTTCCTGCTTCATGCTCGTGATGTAGACGCCGTCGGGCAGTTGCCGGACCAGCTCGTTCAGCAGATGCACCGGCAGGTTGCGGTCGCCCTGCAGGTCTTCGACTGCCGTCTGGCGCGCCCGCAAGGCGGCGATTTCGGCCTGCAGGGTGGAGATTTCCTTGATCTCGGCCTCGAGCTTGGTGATCTCGGTCTTCAACAGGGTGTTCTTCGATTGCTGGTTCGAGATCTGGGCCTCGAACCAGAGGAAGGCAGCGCCCGCGACGAGGACGCCCAGCACCGCCGAGAAGCCCAGCGTGGCATAGAAGGTCTCGCGCCGGCGCTTGCGCGCGGCTTCCCGGTGCGGGAGCAGATTGATCAGGATCACTGCAGGAACCTCCGCATCGCCAGACCGCAGGAAGTCAGGTAGGAAGGCGCCTCGCGCCGCACCTTCTTCTCGCGGATGCCACTACCGATCTCCATGCCGTCGAAGGGATTCACCAGCGAGCAGGCAAACGAGGTCTGGCGAGTGACCGCGCTCGTGAGGCCGGGCAGCGCCGCCGACCCGCCGGCCAGCAACACGTAGTCGACGCGGTTGTGCGGCGTGCTGGTGAAGAAGAACTGCAACGCCCGGGCAATCTCCTGCGCGATGCTGGCCACGAAAGGCTTCAGCACGCCGGCGCCGTAGTCGTCAGGCAGGTCCCCGCTGCGCTTCTTGGCTTCGGCCTCTTCTGCCGAGAAACCATACTGGCGAACGATCAGCTGGGTCAGCTGGGCGCCACCGAAGGCCTGGTCGCGGTCGTAAAGCACTTCCTGGTTGCGCAGCACCTGCATGCTGGTGGTGAAGGCGCCGACCTCGAACAGGGCCACCACCGCATCGTGGCCCTGGCCCGGAAGCTGCTCGATCAGGCGCGCCGTGGCGAGCCGCGAGGCATACGACTCGACATCCAGGATCACCGCCTTGAGGCCCGAGGCCTCGGCCAGGCCCTGGCGGTCCTGGACCTTTTCTTTGCGCGAAGCAGCGATCAGCACCTCGACGTCGCCGGCCGAAGTGGCGCTCTGGCCGATGACGCAGAAATCGAGACTGACTTCGTMGAGCGAGAACGGGATGTACTGGTTGGCCTCGGACTCGACCTGGATCTCGAGTTCCTGCTCGCTCATGCCGCCCGGCAGCACGATCTTCTTGGTGATCACGGCCGAAGGCGGCAAGGCCAGCGCGACGTTCTTGGTGCGGGTGCCGCTCTTGCGGACCACGCGCCGCACGGCCTCCGCGACTTCGTCGAATTTCTCGACATTGCCGTCGGTGATCCAGCCGCGTTCGAGGGGCTCGATCGCACAGCGCTCGAGCACCAGCCTGCCGCTCGCGTCACGGCCCAGTTCGACCAGCTTGACGCTGGACGAACTGACGTCCAGCCCGAGCAAAGGCGCGGGCTGGCGGCGAAACAACGATCCGAGAGCAGTCAAGTTCGATCCCATCCGTTTGTAACGATTGGAAATAATTGCGAGTGGTTGCATGCTAGCAGCAAGGTGCAAGCCCAACCAAGCGTCCCATCCCCCGGGCGTGAGCATTCGTTGTCAAAAGTCGACGTGAAAGTTGAGAACTGCAACTTACGTCACAAATAAGAGTACTTGGGTCCTAACTGCTACGGCGACCCCGTCTTGCCGCGGCGCGTTTTTATAATGCGCTCAGACTCCAACCGCCTCAATGCCCGAAACCTCTCGACCCAAAGGGCCTGCCAAGGCGCCCATTTCCAAACGCCCGACCTGGCTGACATGGCTGCTTCGCTTCTTTCTGTGGGGTCTTGGGATCGCGGTGGCAGGGGTGGTCGCGGTGCTCTGCGTGATCGCGGTCGCACTGGCGGTGGCCTACCCGAACCTGCCTGACATCTCCGAGCTCGCGGACTACCGGCCCAAACTGCCGCTGCGGGTCTTTTCGGCCGAAGGGATCCTGATCGGCGAGTTCGGCGAGGAGCGCCGCAACCTGACCCCGATCGCGACCATCCCGAAGGTGATGAAGGACGCGGTGCTGGCGGCCGAGGACGCCCGCTTCTACGACCATGGCGGCGTCGACTACAAGGGCATGCTGAGGGCCGGCATCGCGAACATGAACCGGGCCAAGAGCCAGGGCGCGTCGACCATCACGATGCAGGTGGCGCGCAACGTCTACCTGAGTTCCGAGAAGACGCTGACCCGCAAGATCTACGAGGTGCTGCTGACCTTCAAGCTCGAGCACCTGCTGAGCAAGGACCAGATCTTCGAGATCTACCTGAACCAGATTTACCTCGGAAACCGTGCCTACGGTTTCGCCGCCGCTTCCGAGGCCTATTTCGGCAAGCCGCTGCAGGACATCACGATCGCCCAGGCGGCGATGCTGGCCGGCCTGCCGAAGGCGCCGGGCGCCAACAACCCGGTCAACAATCCGACCCGCGCGCGCGGGCGCCAGTTGTACGTGATCGACCGCATGCAGGAGGCCGGCTTCATCACGGCCGAGCAGGCCGAAGCCGCACGCAAGGAAGACCTGCACCTGCGCGACGCCGCCGATCCGGCCCGCCTGCATGCCGAGTACGTGGCCGAGACGGTGCGCCAGTTGATGTACGCCCAGTACGGAGACAGCACCTACACGCGCGGACTCAAGGTCTACACCACGCTGGTCGCCGCCGACCAGGCCGCGGCCTATCGAGCGCTGCGCCGCGGCATCATGGACTACGAGCGGCGCCAGATCTATCGCGGCCCCGAGAAGTTCGTCGACCTCCCGACCAATCCCAAGGAACTGGACGAGGCCGTGGACGACGCGCTGGCCGACCATCCCGACAACGGCGACGTGATGTCGGCGGTGGTGCTGAAGGCGAACGCGAAGGAGATCCAGGCGGTGCGCGGCAATGGCGACGCGGTGCAGATCACCGGCGAAGGCCTGAAGCCGGCGCAGTCCGGCCTCTCCGACAAGGCGCCGCCCAACATCAGGATCCGTCGCGGCGCGGTGATCCGGGTCGTGAAGACGCCCAAGGGCAGCTGGGAAATCACCCAATTGCCCGAAGTGGAAGGCGCCTTCGTCGCCATGGACCCGCGCGACGGCGCGGTCAAGGCCATGATCGGCGGCTTCGACTTCGACAAGAACAAGTTCAACCACGTGACGCAGGCCTGGCGCCAGCCGGGCTCGAGCTTCAAGCCCTTCATCTATTCGGCGGCGCTCGAGAAGGGCTTCACGCCCAGCACCGTGATCAACGACGCGCCGCTGTTCTTCGATGCCGGCACCACCGGCGGCCAGCCCTGGGAGCCGAAGAACTACGACGGCACCTTCGAGGGCCCGATGCCGATGCGGCGGGCGCTGATGAAGTCGAAGAACATGGTGTCGATCCGCATCCTGCAATCGATCGGCACCCGCTACGCGCAGGACTGGATCACCAACTTCGGCTTCGAGCGCGAGAAGCACCCGGCCTACCTGCCGATGGCGCTGGGCGCCGGCTCGGTGACGCCGATGCAGATGGCGACGGCCTACTCGGTGTTCGCCAACGGCGGCTACCGCGTCAATCCGTACCTCGTGACGCGGGTGACCGACCACAAGGACAAGGTGCTGGTCGACAAGCAGCCACCGCTGCTCAACGAGGCCCTGCGCGCGGTGCCGCAGCGCAATGCCTTCCTGATGGCCAGCCTGCTGCAATCGGTGGCCAGCGGCGGCACCGCGGCCAAGGCGCAGGCGACGCTCAAGCGCACCGACATCTACGGCAAGACCGGCACCACCAACGATTCGCTCGATGCCTGGTTCGCGGGCTTCCAACCGACCATGACGGCGGTGGCCTGGATGGGCTACGACACCCCGCGCAAGCTCGGTGACCGCGAGACCGGTGGCGGGCTGAGCCTGCCGATCTGGATCAACTTCATGGAGACCGCGATCAACGGCGTGCCGGTGGCCGAGGTTCCGGCACCGCCGGGCGTGGTGAATGTCGGCGGYGAGTGGTACTACGACGACTACGCGCCGGGCCGCGGCGTTGCCATCCTGGGTGTCGAGAACGGGACGACGCAGCCGGCGGAAGCGATTGCCGCGCCGCCGATCAGCGCGCCCGCGCCGGTCGAGGAACGCAGCCGCATCCTCGACCTGTTCCGGAACTAGCTCAGCCGGCCGCGAACACCAGCGGCTGGCCGGCCTGGAGCGTGGCTTCGCGCGAGAGGTTGGCGAAGAACTCCTCGCGGGTCTTGGTGTCGAACCAGGCCTGGCCGTCGTGGCGGTAGTGGTAGCCGCCGGAGCGGGCCGCGAGCCAGATTTCCTGCAGCGGCTTCTGCAGGTTGACGATCAACTGGCTGCCGTTGCGGAACGTCATCGTGATCATTCCCCCGACGCGCTGGTTGTCGATGTCGACGTCGCTCTCGTCGTTGATTCGGTCGCAGCTGCGCTCGATCGCTGCGAGCGCGGCTTCCGCGCGGTCCATGTACTCGGGGTCGGTCATTACAATTTCGCCATGTTGAATGTTCGCCAAATTCTAGTGAGCGCCTTAGGCCTCGTGCTCGTTGGGGTCGGCCTAACGGCCTGCGGCCAGAGGGGCGCGCTGGTCCTGCCCAGCGATCCGGCCGCCAAGGACCGCACCACCCTGCCGGGGCTGCTGCTGCCCACGCCGCCCGCCTCCGCCTCGAAAGATGCGGCCGCGCCAGCACCGGCGCCCGCCAGCAGCGCCCCCGCGGGAGCCTCGAAGTGAGCGCGGCGACGATGCTTCCGGGCCATCCACAAATCGCACGAAAGGACGGCAGGCTGCAGGTCGAAGGCCTGCCGCTCTCCGCGCTCGCGCAGCAGTACGGCACCCCTCTCTTCGTCTACTCGAAGCAATGGATGCTGGACGCCCTGGCCGCCTACCAGCGAGGCTTCGAAGGCCGTGACGCCATGGTCTGCTACGCCATCAAGGCCAATTCCTCGCTCGGCGTGCTGCGCGTCTTCGCCGAGGCCGGCTGCGGCTTCGACATCGTCTCGGGAGGCGAGCTGGCGCGCGTGCTGGCGGCCGGCGCCGATCCGGCAAAAGTGATCTTCTCGG
This sequence comes from Variovorax sp. P4_D9, assembly GCF_056401695.1. Taxonomy (NCBI): domain Bacteria; kingdom Pseudomonadati; phylum Pseudomonadota; class Betaproteobacteria; order Burkholderiales; family Comamonadaceae; genus Variovorax; species Variovorax sp. P4_D9. The sequence goes on along the minus strand of NZ_JBFUIU010000374.1, from coordinate 59 downwards.
GCGTCGGCAAGACGCGCACCGAGATGCGGCAGGCGCTGACGGCCGGCATCGGCTGCTTC
>NZ_JBFUIU010000373.1:0-8775 GCF_056401695.1 Variovorax sp. P4_D9 | reverse complement strand
AGACAACCTCGATGTGGTCCATGCGCGCGGCGACCGCCGCGGCCATGCCTTGATCGAAGTCACGCCGACGGCGCTGCGATGCGACTTCCGCACCACCGCGCACCCGGTGCTGGCCGATGCGCGCTTCGAGACCGAGGTCCGATTCGAAGTCGAGGCCGGCCGCGCCGGCGTGCAGCCGGGCGGTTGAAGCGCGTGTCAGGTCCGCCGAAAGAATCAGCTTCGACGGCGTGGCACCTCGATCAGCAATTCCGGGTTGAAGTTGTCCTGCTCCCCTTTGCCCAGGTACCCCAGCGGGTTCGCGACCACGCGGCAACCGTTCTTCGCATAGTCGAATTGGCAGTGCAGGTGGCCGTGCAGCCAGAGCTCGGCCTGCGGCAGCAGATGGTCGAGGTTGTTGCAGAAGCCGGCGGTTCCCGGGCTCAGGCCGTAGCGCGGATCGGCACTCGACAGGGTCGGCGCGAAATGCGTGATTGCCACGGTCGTTCCCTCGAAAGGTTGGACCAGAGCCTGGCGCAGCCATGCCTGGCATATAAGTGAGTGCTCCCTCAACGCGTCGGCGAGGAAGATCTTTCCGTCCCGCTGGGTGGCCGCCTTCTGCAGGTAGAAGTTGGCGGCCCGCATCGCCTTGCCGCGCTTTGTGAGTGCGTCGGCGAGGCCGTCGGTCGGCTCGACCAGGGCGTCGAAGTCGGCCCACAGCGTGGTGCCGATGAAGCGCACGCCGTCGATGACCCGCGTCTCGCGTTCGAGCCAGAGGATGTCCAGCGCCTCGCAAGTCTCGCGCAGCCGCTGGTGCACCGCATCGAAATCGGCGTTGTCATACTCATGGTTGCCCGGCACGTAGATCACCGGCGTCGGCCAGCCGTGGCGGGGCGAGAAGCGGGCCAGGCCGAAATCCGGCTCCACCAGCGACGAGCCTTCCTGGTAGGAGCCGATGTCGCCTGCCAGCACCAGCAGGTCGGCTCCGGCAGCCGGCGCAATCTGCAGGTGCGGGTGCACCTCGATGTGGAGGTCCGAGAGCAGTTGAAGCTTCATGGATGCAGTCTAGAGGATGAGGTTATGCGTTTCCCGCATGACTTTCTCCTTGAAGAATTGGGGAAAACCCTTAATCTTGTTACATCGTCATTTCGCGCCGCCCGAAAAGGCTGCGCACCATCATGTTTCATCTCATTGCCCTCGTGGCCCGATTTCTCCGCCCGACCGACAAGGCCGTCGATGTCAGCCCGGCCGCCATCCTCATGCAGAACGCCGACAGCCGCGCCGGCCTCGATGCACACCACGCGCAGGAACTGCGCGCCGCCGCCAGCGCCTGGCTGTCCGTCGTTCGCTGATGATCAAGCTGCCGGATCGGGCCGCGATCCTGTAAACGCTGCGCCGGCCGAGCGCAGCAGTGCCTGCCGCAGCCAACCATGCGCGCGCGCGTGTTGCGCCCGCCGATGCCACAGCGCATCCACGTGCACCAGCGGCTGGTCGAACGGCAGCTCGCGCAGCACCAACTGGTCCTCGATGCCGGTCACCCGGGCGAAATGCCGCGGCATCACGGTCAGCAGGTCCGAATTGGAGACCACCCGCCCGGCCGTGAAGAACTGGTTCACGGTGACCACGATGCGCCGTTCGCGCCCCAGGGCGCCCAGCGTCTGGTCGATGAAGCCGTAGGGCCGGCCCGAGAAGCTCACGAGCAGATGCCGTGCGGCACAGAAGTCATCGAGGGTCAGCGGCGCATCCGCCAGCGGATGGCCACGGCGCATCACGCACACGTATTGCCCGACATACAGCCGCTGGGACTCGAAGGGCTCGCCGACACCGGATTGCCCGCGCGCCGCCAGGGTGGCGATGACGGCCGGAAAGTAGCCGATCGCGACATCCACCTCTTCCTGTTCCAGCATGCGGCGCGGATCGCGGGTCGTCAGTGGCAGCACCCGCAGCGAAACGGCCCGCGCTTCCTCCTCGACGATCCTGATCAGGCCCGGCATCAGCTCGGCGGCGGTGGCATCGGCCATGGCCAGCAGGAAGGTGGTGTCGGCGATCCCGGCATCGAATTCGCCCGGGGCCAGCGTGTGCTGCAGTTGCCGCAGGGCGTCGCGCACGGTCGGCCAGAGCGCCAGCGCCCGCGGCGTCGGCTCCACGCCGGCACCGGCGCGCCGCACCAGTTCGTCGCCCAGCACCTCGCGCAGCCGCCGCAGCGCATTGCTGACCGCCGGCTGGGTGATTGCCAGGTTGCGCGCGGCGCGCGTGAGGTTGCGCTCTGCCATCACCTCGTCGAAGACGCGTAGCAGGTTCAGGTCGAGCGTGCGAAAGTTGACATCCATAAATGCTGTGAATGATAAACATCAGCAGGATAAAGTAGCAAAACATTAGGGTAACCCCTAATATCACCCCATCGGCTTCGGCCACTCGTCCCTTTCAGGAGGATCACCATGACCAGTTTCATCCACGTTGAAAAGCCCGCCACCCACCCCGGCATCGTCCGCGCCGAGGCGGTGATCGACCGTGTCCGCGCCGCCCGCCGTGGTCTCGATGGCGCCCGTGGCCTGGCAGTGCTGCTGCTGTCGGCCATCGTGTCGTCCCTGCTCGTCGTCGCCGACTGGCTGATGTCGAACATCGACGAAGGCGGCCTGCTGGTGGCCTGGGTCGTGCTGTGGGGCGTGGCCTTCGTCGGCCTGGCGCTGTTCGCCGGCACCGCGCGCTCGCTGGCCGTTCGCGCCGCGACCTTCGCCCGCGATGTCGCCAAGCGCCGCGCTGCTGCCCGTGCCGACGAGAAGTTCCTAGCCTATGCCCAGTTCGATCCGCGGATCATGAAAGAAGTCAACGTGATCGCCACGCACCAGCAAGCCTCGGCCGACCTCCCCACCCCGTCGCTTCATGAAGCCCTGCGCCGCGTCAACCTCGGCCAGTACTACTGATCGATCCGCCGGCCTTCGGGCCCGACGCAAGAAAGCCGCCCTGGGGCGGCTTTCTCGTGGACGTTCGACACTGAGTTCGCCGCCGGGCCGCCCCAGGCGGACTGCACCCCCAGCGAGTACACGCAGTGACGCGTGGGGGCTCTACGCCTTCAGGCCGCGAGGCGCTTCTCGATCGCTGCCTTCGTCGCCGGCAGTTCCTTCGGCAGGTGGTGCGAAAGTTGCTCGAACAGCTCGGCGTGTAGCTTGAGCTCGGCCTGCCAGGCGGCCTTGTCGATGCTGGTGACGGTGTCGAACTGCTTGGCGCTGAAATCGAGGCCGGTCCAGTTGAGATCCTCGTAGCGCGGGCTGACGCCGAACACGTGCTCGCTGCCTTCGGCCTTCTGCTCGATGCGGTCGATCATCCACTTCAGCACGCGCATGTTCTCGCCGTAGCCGGGCCAGACGAACTTGCCGTCCGCGCCTTTGCGGAACCAGTTGGTGGTGTAGATCTTCGGCAGCTTCGCGCCCGCAGCCTCGAGCTTCTTGCCGAGGTCGAGCCAGTGCTGGAAGTAGTCGCTCATGTTGTAGCCGGCGAAGGGCAGCATCGCGAACGGATCGCGCCGCACCACGCCCTGCTGGCCGGCGGCCGCGGCGGTGGTCTCGGAGCCCATGGTCGCGGCCATGTAGACGCCTTCGACCCAGTTGCGGGCCTCAGTCACCAGCGGCACCGTGGTCGAGCGGCGGCCGCCGAAGATGAAGGCGTCGATCGCGACGCCCTTTGGGTCGTCCCAGGCGTCGTCGAGCGCCGGGTTGTTGATCGCGGCCACCGTGAAGCGGGCATTGGGATGGGCGGCCTTGGCGCCGGTCTCCTTGGCGATCGCGGGCGTCCAGTCATTGCCCTGCCAGTCGATCGCGTGGGCCGGCGCTTCGCTCATGCCTTCCCACCAGACGTCGCCGTCGTCGGTCAGCGCGACGTTGGTGAAGATCACGTCGCGGTCGAGGCTGGCCATGCAGTTCGGATTGGTCTGCATGTTGGTGCCGGGGGCGACGCCGAAGTAGCCCGCCTCTGGGTTGATCGCGTAGAGCTTGCCGTCGGCACCGGGCTTGATCCAGGCGATGTCGTCGCCGATGGTCGTGACCTTCCAGTCTTCGAAGCCGGCCGGCGGGATCAGCATCGCGAAGTTGGTCTTGCCGCAGGCGCTCGGGAAGGCGGCCGCCACGTGGTACTTCTTGCCGGCCGGGTTGGTCACGCCGAGGATAAGCATGTGCTCGGCCAGCCAGCCTTCGTCGCGGCCCATGTTCGAGGCGATGCGCAGCGCGAAGCACTTCTTACCCAGCAGCGCGTTGCCGCCGTAGCCCGAGCCGTAGCTCCAGATCTCGCGCGTCTCGGGGTAGTGGACGATGTACTTGGTCTTGTTGCAGGGCCAGGCGACGTCTTTCTGGYCGGCTTCCAGCGGTGCGCCGACCGTGTGGACGCAGGGCACGAACTCGCCGTCGTCGCCGAGCACGTCGAACACCGCCCTGCCCATGCGGGTCATGATCTTCATGTTGACCGCCACGTACGGGCTGTCGGACAGCTCGATCCCGATGTGGGCGATCGGCGAGCCCAGCGGGCCCATGCTGAAGGGCACCACGTACATCGTGCGGCCCTTCATGCAGCCATCGAACAGCGGCTGCAGCGTGGCGCGCATCTCGGCCGGAGCCATCCAGTTGTTGGTCGGGCCGGCGTCTTCCTTCCTGGCGGAGCAGATGAAGGTGCGGTCTTCGACACGGGCGACGTCGCTCGGGTCGGACGTGGCGAGGAAGGAGTTGGGCCGCTTGGCCGGATTGAGCTTCTTGAGGGTACCGGATTCGACCATCTGCTGACAGAGGCGGTCGTATTCTTCCTGGCTGCCGTCGCACCAATGGATGCGCTCGGGCTTGCACAGAGCGGCCATTTCGGCCACCCACGCGATCAGCTTCGCGTTCTTGACGTAGGAAGGTGCCTGCATGGCGAGACCCTTCAGCGGTGCGTTCATCGTCTATCTCCTAAGTTGTAAATCGTCTTTTCGAACGGGACGCGACGCACGGGGCGATCGAAATCCGTTGGAGAAAACGCTTCCGTCTAGGGAGGTGGCCGGATGGAAGCCCGTTTGAACCGGGGAGGGGTCGTCGTGGCGACGACCGGTTCGGCTGCGGCAGGTCGCGCCCCGCAGGCGGCACGAAGTGCCCTGCGGTGGCGCTACCAGGTTCAGGCCATGTAGATGGCGATGGAAGCCAGGAGGAGCATCAGCACCCCGCCTGCCAGCGGCAGCACCAGGGGCATGAGAGGGACGATCGACTCGACCGCGTCTGTTTCGACCGCGGCGGCGTGGCCGGGTTCGATGGGGGTGGGGTTGGACATCGGGATTCCTTGGGTTCGCAAGACTGGGACCATTTTACCGACTGATACGCAGGCAGCGATGTAGGGGGTTGCCAGACATTCTGGGTGCTCTCGCTGGGCGACTTCTTGTGGGACATCAATCATGGACGAAGTCAGTGGGCACTAGGCCATGAATTGCTGCATGCGAAATTTCGTCATCAGTTTTCGGAAGTGGCTCAAGGTCTTGGTGGGACGGGACGACATGCAGAACCGGGCGCGCGCCCTAATCTCGCCACCCATGAGTTACTTAGACAACGATGGCGTGCAAAGCATGGGCGTCATCGAGTCCGGTGATCCCGGTCTGACCTACAGTGCGCATGCGCGCAGCCTGGTCGACCATGCGCCCAAGGTCGGTGCGGCCAAGCGGCGCAAGGTCCTCAACTATCCGGGTCCGGGCCTCCTCCACATGACCCAAGGAAGAGTGGCGCCGGCTGCCGCGCAGTTGCAAGGGGCTTGGCTCGAAGGCCTGGGACTGTCGGGTCATGCCGGGCACCGGGTGCGCGTTGCCGTGGTGCACAGCGCATCGTTGTCGCCGGTCTCGTCTGTATTTTCGATGCGGTCCCTATCGATCCGTCCTGGCCTGCGGTGCGAGCACCATCCCTTCCGACTCTTTCGCCCGTCACCCCACAGATTCTGCGATTGCCGTTGTGCTCAGGTCCGGGCTCGACGTCCGCTCCCTGAGCGGCACGGTGCCTCGATCTGCCTGGCTCGAGATCCAGGGCGGCCTTCCACGGAGGCCGTGCCAAGGCGCTACCGACAACCGTCCCCCAATGCCCCGACCGCGCTGTCCGCTTGCGCGTCGTGTCCACACATCGAATGCGAGCGGCCCCGCCACTGATGCCTACCCCCAATGAACTTCGTGTTTGCCTATCGCCGCTTGGCAATTGCGGCCTTGCTGGCCCTTACTTTCTCGGGGCTTGCCTCCGCTCAACTTGAATCGAAATGCCGCTGCTCCCAGCGCGACCGATACCGCCGGCGATCTCGTGATCTACAACGCGGTCGAGCCCCTGCAAACCGCGCCGCCGACGCGGAGGAGCACCACGCCCGCTGCGCCGGTGCCGCGGGTGGTCCCGACCACGCCGCAGGGCTTCGACTACCGTGCCAATGTGCAGAGCGATGTCTTCGGCGCGCTATTCGTGTACCGGCCCGGGCTCTACAGCGGCACCAGCATGGACAGCCTGCTGCACTTCCTCGACCAGGCCGGCGGCATCGATCCGGAGCGCGGCTCATTCCTCGTGTGCAGATCAAGCGCGGCGCGCAGGTGCGAGCGTCCATAAACCTCTATGACTTTCTGCTGAACGGCAGCATGTCGCTGCACCAGATCGGCAACGGCGACGTGATCTTCGTCGGGCCGCGGCAGAGCATGGTGAAGGTCAGCGGCTTGGCCGAGAACGCCAAGCGCTTCGAGTTCTCGCGCACCGCGAAGCCGACCGTGGCCGAGCTCGCGCGCCTCGCCAAACCTGATCCCAAGGTCACGCACGTGCGCGTGGTGCGCAACACCGGAACCACGCGCACCTACCCGCTGGACCTGGCGGGGAGCGTGCATGTGGAGGCGGGTGACGAACTCGAGTTCACCGCGGACAAGAAGCCCGGAACGATCACGGTGCGGGTCGAGGGCGAGCACATTAGCGCGCAGGAGTATGTGCTGCCATATGGCACGCGCATGCGCGCGCGCCAGTCGCTTGATCAAGCCGGCGTAGTCGGTATAGCCCCGGCTCATCGGATGGTGCTTGATGACCAGCACCGTATCCGCAGGCGCATGCCCTCAAAAGAGCCGATCACCTCTTTGACGAATTCCTCCACCGAATCGAACTTCGAATGCACGAGGATCTGCGCGTCGTTGAAGACCGCGGCACCAGGAAAAACTTCTTGTCCCACTGCGTGCGGAGGCGCTCCAAGGTGCCGTGCTGCAACACCCGGTATTTGAGTTTTCGCCAGCCCGAGCGCAGCCACGGCCAGGCTTCTGTCAGGGACAGGGTGCGATGGTGTACGTAACGTGGAAACCACGGCTTGCCCAGGCTGCCGATCGCAAAGTAAAGGAAGGCCCACAAGGCCATGTGCCAGTAGGTGTTGCCCAGATCCTTGCGCGGCCGTCGGCCCGCTTCGGGCTGATTCAAGTAGAAATCGGGTGATCTCGGCACCTGCGAATGGCCGTTCACGCCATGGAGGTCATGTAGTGAGGGCGCAAATGGCCTTCCTCGAACACGCCGGCTTCCAGCCCGCGCCCCACCGCGATCCTGTGGGCCGCCACATGGATCGGCCGGCAGTCGCCGAACAGCAGCACCACGTCGACGTCCAGCCGCTCCAGCAGCGCTTCCAGCCACGCCGGCCACTTGGCCATCGCGCCCTTGAACCTGAAGGCAGGCCGTCGGTAGAACAGCCAATCGCCGGCATTGAAGTTGACCTTGAATACGGTGGCCCCGGCAGCCTCGAGATCGTGCGCAAGCCGGCTGAAGAAAGGCCCCACCGGGCCTTGCAACAAGAGGACGCCCTTTCCTCGGAAGGCCTGAATTCCGCGTTCGATCATGACGGCCGCGAGGCTAATGCCGAACCCGCAAAAGGCGCGCCTCTTGCGAAGCAGCCTTTTCCCTCCCACGAAAAGGAATCGCCTGACTCAGAAGGCGACCGATGGCGCCTAGCGCTGCTCCACAGCCTCGAAACCCGCCTCCCGCAAGGCCTCCAGCACCGCGGCCAGGTGCTCCCGTCCACGGGTCTGCAGCACCAGTTCCACGTCCACGTTCTGCGCCGCCAGCATGGTGAAGGCGCGCTGGTGGTGCACTTCGTCGATGTTGGCCCCCGCTTCGGCCACGGTGGCGGTGATGTGCGCGAGTGAACCCGGCACATCGCGCGCACTGACCCGCACCCGCGCCAACCGACCCGCGCGCACCATGCCGCGCTCGATGATGGCGGCCAGCAGCAGCGGATCGATGTTGCCGCCCGACAGCACGAGCCCGACGCGCTGGCCCCGGAACTGCTCGGGGTGCCGGATCAGCGCCGCGAGCCCGGCCGCGCCCGCCCCTTCGACGAGCGTCTTCTCGATCTCGAGCAGCATCAGCACCGCCTGCTCGATGTCGCCCTCGTCCACCAGCAGCAGGTCGTCGACCTCGCGGGCGATGATCTCGCGGGTCAGCATGCCCGGTGTGCCCACGGCGATGCCCTCGGCGATGGTGCTGGTTCCCTGGGGATGGTGGGTTCCGAGCACCGCATTCACCATCGCCGGGAAACGCGAGGTCTGGACACCCACGATGCGAATGCCCGGTCTCCGCGCCTTGGCAGCCACCGCCATGCCGGCGATCAGCCCGCCGCCGCCGACCGATACCACCAGCACGTCCAGATCGGGCACCGCATCCAGCATTTCGAGGGCCACCGTGCCCTGGCCGGCGATGATCGCTTCATCGTCGTAGGGATGGACGAAGGCCAGCCCCTCGCGCTCGGCCAGCGCCAGCGCGTGCGCGCGGGCGGCGTCCAGCGTGTCCCCGTGGAGCACCACTTCGG
>NZ_JBFUIU010000372.1:0-8793 GCF_056401695.1 Variovorax sp. P4_D9 | reverse complement strand
GCAGGAAGGTGTTGGCGTTCCATTCCTGGTCGTTGATCATCTTGGCGACGCTTTCGCCCTTGATGGTGGCGAAGCGGTAGTCGGCATACATCGTGGGCGAGTGGTTGCCCCAGACGGTGAGCTTCTCGATGTCGGCCACCGGCTTGCCGGTCTTGGCGGCGAGCTGGCTGGCGGCGCGGTTGTGGTCCAGGCGCAGCATGGCGGTGAAGTTCTTGCGCGGCAGGTCGGGGGCGCTCTTCATCGCGATGTAGGCGTTGGTGTTGGCCGGGTTGCCGACCACCAGCACCTTGACGTTACGGCTCGCCACGGCGTTGAGGGCCTTGCCCTGGGCCGTGAAGATGGCGCCGTTGACGGCCAGCAGCTCGGCACGCTCCATGCCCGGGCCGCGCGGACGCGAACCCACCAGCAGCGCGTAGTCGGCGTCCTTGAAGGCGGTCATCGGGTCGCCGTGGGCTTCCATGCCGGCCAGCAGTGGGAAGGCGCAGTCGTCGAGCTCCATCATCACGCCCTTGAGCGCCTTCTGGGCCTTCTCGTCGGGGATCTCGAGCAGTTGCAGGATGACCGGCTGGTCCTTGCCCAGCATTTCGCCGGAGGCGATGCGGAACAGCAGGGCGTAACCGATTTGGCCAGCGGCACCGGTGACGGCAACGCGAACAGGCTTTTTGCTCATGGGATAACTCCAGGAAATGATTACAACGGTGCACGGCCGCGGAGTGCGGCCACGAGGTCGGGCCGGGACATGAGGCCCGGCCTTTTGGCCGTCTTCGATTTTATGCCGATTTGGGCTTTCGGTGGCGCCTGTCTTATGTCTTATATAAGATGTCGCCCGAAGCACCCTCGCGGTGCACCCCCGAAACCCCCATGGCCACCTCCCCCCTCACTGTCGCCGAGCCCTCCACGCCGTCGTTCAGTCCGCTCTACCAGCAGATCAAGTCGCTGATCCTGCAGAGCCTTCATGCCGGCGAATGGAAGCCCGGCGAACCGATCCCGAGCGAGATCGATCTGGCGGCCCGCTTCCGGGTCAGCCAGGGCACGGTGCGCAAGGCGATCGACGAACTGTCGGCCGAGAACCTCGTGGTTCGGCGCCAGGGCAAGGGCACCTTCGTCGCGACCCATGCCGAGCAGCATGTGCAATACCGCTTCCTGAAGCTGGTGCCCGACAGCGGCGACGTCGACAGCGAAGGCCCGGCCGAGCGCGAGATCGTCGACTGCAAGCGCCAGCGCGCCTCCGCCGATGTCTCCCGCGCGCTGGCCTTGCGCACCGGCGACGCCGTGCTGCAGGTGCGGCGCGTGCTGGCATATCGCGGCACGCCGACCATCCTCGAGGAACTCTGGCTGCCCGGCGCGCCGTTCAAGGGCCTGACCGCGGAGCGGCTGACCGCCTGGCACGGGCCGATGTACGCGCTCTTCGAGACCGAATTCGGCGTCCGCATGGTGCGCGCCGAGGAAAAGATCCGCGCCGTGCTGCCCGATTCCTCCCAGGCGGCGCTGCTGGCGGTCGACACCTCGACCCCGCTCCTGAGCGTCGAGCGCGTCGCCTACACCTACCACGACACGCCGATGGAGCTGCGCCGCGGGCTCTACCGCACCGACACCCACCACTATCGAAACGACCTCGGCTGAGAGCGCCCGGCCCGCGCAGCATCCGACCATCGCAGTGCGATGAGCGGGCGCGAAAGCCGCGGGATGGTGCATTGCAATAGAATTTTGAGTTGTTTGCTTTTCGCCGAATAACAAGTAGCCCCTCGTAAAACCCGAAAGCCCCCATGACAGAGCTGGCCACCCCACCCCGACAACCGCGGCGAGAGTTCCGCAACATCAACCCTCTTACCGACCTGACCACCTATCGGTTGCCGCCGGCGGGCATCGTGTCGATCCTGCATCGCATCAGCGGCGCGCTGATGTTCCTGCTGCTGCCCTTCATCATCTGGATGTTCGACACCTCGGTGTCCTCCGAGATTTCCTTCGCCCGCTTCAAGGCCGCCTTCAACAGCGGCCTTGGCTTCGTTCCGGGCTGGTTCATCAAGCTCGTGGCACTGGCGCTGATCTGGGCCTACCTGCACCACTTCATCGCCGGTCTGCGCCACCTCTACATGGACGTGAACCATCACGCGGTGGACAAGAAGTCGGGCAACAGCACCGCCCTCGCCACGCTGGCCCTGAGCATCCTGCTGACCGTGGTGCTTGGCGCCAAGCTGTTCGGCCTGTACTGATTTTTTGCGGGTCAGATCTTCAGCTCTGACCCCAAACTGACTAGGAACTGAAATGTCTGTGAACTACGGCTCCAAGCGCATCGTCGTCGGCGCGCACTACGGATTGCGCGACTGGCTCAGCCAGCGCATCACCGGCGCCCTGATGGCGCTCTTCACCGTCATCCTGCTGGCGCAGCTGATCTTCACCCGCGGCCCGATCGGCTACGACCTGTGGGCCGGCATCTTCGCCGCCCAGTGGATGAAGGTGCTCACCTTCGTGGTGATCACCTCGCTGCTCTATCACGTCTGGGTCGGCATGCGTGACGTCTGGATGGACTATGTCCAGGCGGTCGGCATCCGCCTGCTGTGCCAAGTTTTCACCATCGTCTGGCTTGTGGGTTGCGCGGGTTGGGCCATTCAAGTGCTCTGGAGGCTGTAACCCCATGTCTTACACAAAAGAACAAATCACCACGCGCAAGTTCGACGTTGTCATCGTCGGCGCCGGCGGCTCCGGCATGCGCGCCTCGCTGCAACTGGCGCGCGCCGGCCTCAACGTGGCGGTGCTCTCGAAGGTGTTCCCGACCCGCTCGCACACCGTCGCGGCCCAGGGCGGCGTCGGCGCCTCGCTCGGCAACATGAGCGAGGACAACTGGCACTACCACTTCTACGACACGATCAAGGGCTCCGACTGGCTCGGCGACCAGGACGCGATCGAGTTCATGTGCCGCGAAGCGCCCAAGGTGGTCTACGAGCTCGAACACTTCGGCATGCCTTTCGACCGCAATCCGGACGGCACGATCTACCAGCGTCCGTTCGGCGGCCACACCGCCAACTACGGCGAGAAGCCGGTGCAGCGCGCCTGCGCCGCGGCCGACCGCACCGGCCACGCGATGCTGCACACGCTCTACCAGAAGAACGTCGAGGCACGCACCCAGTTCTTCGTCGAGTGGATGGCGCTCGACCTGATCCGCGACAGCGAAGGCGATGTCGTCGGCGTCACCGCGCTCGAGATGGAAACCGGCGACCTGCACATTCTGCAGGCCAAGACCGTGCTGCTGGCCACCGGCGGCGCAGGCCGCATCTTCGCGGCCTCGACCAACGCCTTCATCAACACCGGCGACGGCCTCGGCATGGCCGCCCGTTCGGGCATCCCGCTGCAGGACATGGAGTTCTGGCAGTTCCACCCAACCGGCGTGGYCGGCGCCGGCGTGCTGCTGACCGAAGGCTGCCGCGGCGAAGGCGCGATCCTGCTGAACAGCAACGGCGAGCGCTTCATGGAGCGCTATGCACCGACCCTGAAGGACCTGGCGCCGCGCGACTTCGTCTCGCGCTCGATGGACCAGGAAATCAAGGAAGGCCGCGGCTGCGGTCCCAACAAGGACTACGTGCTGCTGAAGCTCGACCACCTCGGTGCCGAGACCATCCACAAGCGCCTGCCCTCCGTGTACGAGATCGGCGTCAACTTCGCCAACGTCGACATCACCAAGGAGCCGATCCCGGTGGTGCCSACCATCCACTACCAGATGGGCGGCATCCCGACCAACATCAACGGCCAGGTCGTGATCCAGAAGGGCGAGGAGAACAGCGCCGTGGTCAACGGCCTGTACGCGGTCGGCGAATGCTCCTGCGTCAGCGTCCATGGCGCCAACCGGCTGGGCACCAACTCGCTGCTCGACCTGCTGGTATTCGGCCGCGCCGCCGGCAACCACATCGTCGAATTCAATGACAAGCTGAGGGAGCACAAGCCGCTGCCGGCCGATGCCGCCGACCGCACGCTGGAGCGCCTGAACCAGCTCGAGGCCTCGACCTCGGGCGAGTACGCGCAGGACGTCGCCAACGAGATCCGCTCGGTGATGCAGCAGCACGCCGCCGTGTTCCGCAAGCAGGCCTCGATGGATGAAGGCGTGCAGAAAATCGCCGATGTGCGCAAGCGCGTCGCCGCGGTCACGCTCAAGGACAAGTCGCGGATCTTCAACACCGCGCGCATCGAAGCGCTGGAAGTCGACAATCTGATCGAAGTGGCGCAGGCCACGATGGTCTCGGCCGCCGCCCGCAAGGAATGCCGCGGCGCCCATACGGTCGAGGACTACGAGCGCCCGGCCGACGATCCGGTCGCCCCGCTCGGCCGCGACGACGCCAACTGGATGAAGCACACGCTCTGGTACAGCCAGGACAACCGCCTCTCCTACAAGCCGGTCAAGCTGCAGCCGCTGACGGTGGCCTCGGTGCCGCCCAAGGTACGGACATTCTGAGAACTTGCGGGACAGACCGCAGTGGCGCGCCGCGCCACAAGCTCTGTCCCCAACTGATTAAAGGTATCCCACGATGAAGCGCACATTCCAGATCTACCGCTACGACCCGGACAAGGACGCCAAGCCCTACATGCAGACCGTCGAGATCGAACTCGACGGCCACGAGCGCATGCTGCTCGACGCCCTGATGAAGCTCAAGGCGCAGGATCCGTCGCTGTCGTTCCGCCGCTCCTGCCGCGAAGGCGTCTGCGGCTCCGACGCGATGAATATCAACGGCAAGAACGGTCTGGCCTGCCTGACCAACATGCTGACGCTCAAGGGCACGATCGTGCTCAAGCCGCTGCCCGGCCTGCCGGTGATCCGCGACCTGATCGTCGACATGACGCAGTTCTTCAAGCAGTACAACTCGATCAAGCCGTACCTGCAGAACGACACCGTGCCGCCCGAGAAGGAGCGCCTGCAGTCGCCCGAGGAGCGCGACGAACTCAACGGCCTGTACGAGTGCATCCTGTGCGCGAGCTGCTCGACCAGCTGCCCGAGCTTCTGGTGGAACCCCGACAAGTTCGTCGGTCCGGCCGGCCTGCTGCAGGCCTACCGCTTCATCGCCGACAGCCGCGACGAGGCCACCGGCGAACGGCTCGACAATCTCGAGGACCCGTACCGGCTGTTCCGCTGCCACTCGATCATGAATTGCGTCGACGTCTGCCCGAAGAACCTCAATCCGACCCGGGCGATCGGCAAGATCAAGGAACTGATGGTGCGTCGCACCATCTAGACCTGGCGAACACGATGCAAGCCACCGACGACCTCTCCGAGCCGATCAGCGAGCGCGCGCTGAGCAAGCTCAAATGGCGCTGCCGGCGCGGCTTGCTCGAGAACGACCTGTTCATTGCCCGCTTCTTCGAACGGCACGAGGCAAGCCTGACCCGCGGGCAGGCACAGGCACTGGAGACATTGATGGACCTGTCGGACAACGATCTGCTCGACCTCCTGCTCGCGCGAAAGGAGCCCGAGCCCGGCTGGGCCGGGGCCGAGGTGGTCGAACTGCTGCGGCTGATGCGCAGCGACGGTGCGCAATCCCTATCTTCCTGATCCATTCTTTGAAAGACACTCGAAATGAAAGCATCCGAGAACAAGGCCACACTGTCGTTCAGCAACGGCGGACAGAACGTTGAGCTACCGATCTACAAGGGCACCCTCGGCCCGGACGTGATCGACATCCGCAAGCTCTACGCCCAGACGGGCATGTTCACCTACGACCCGGGCTTCATGTCGACGGCCTCCTGCGAATCGGCCATCACCTACATCGACGGCGACAAGGGCGAGCTGCTGTACCGCGGCTATCCGATCGAGCAGTTGGCGACCAACTGCGACTTCCTCGAGACCTGCCACCTGCTGCTCTACGGCGAACTGCCCGACCAAACCAAGAAGACCAGCTTCACCAAGCTCGTGACCAACCACACGATGGTCAACGAGCAGATGCAGTTCTTCCTGCGCGGCTTCCGCCGCGATGCCCACCCGATGGCCATCATGACCGGCCTGGTCGGCGCGCTGTCGGCCTTCTATCACGACAGCACGGACATCAACAATCCGAAGCACCGCGAGATCGCCGCGATTCGCCTGATCGCCAAGATGCCGACCCTGGTGGCCATGGCCTACAAGTACACCGTGGGCCAGCCCTACATGTACCCGAAGAACGACCTGAGTTACGCGGGCAACTTCCTGCATATGATGTTCGCGACGCCCTGCGAGGAGTACAAGGTGAGCCCGGTGCTCGAACGCGCGCTCGACCGCATCTTCATCCTCCATGCCGACCACGAGCAGAACGCATCGACTTCGACCGTGCGCCTGTGCGGCTCGTCGGGCACCAACCCGTTCGCGGCGATCGCGGCCGGCGTGGCCTGCCTCTGGGGCCCGGCCCACGGCGGCGCCAACGAAGCGGCGCTCAACATGCTCTACGACATCCAGAAGGCCGGCGGCGTCGAGAAGATCGGCGAGTTCATCAAGCAGGTCAAGGACAAGAACTCCAACGTCAAGCTGATGGGTTTCGGGCATCGGGTCTACAAGAACTACGACCCGCGCGCCAAGCTGATGCAGGAAACCTGCAAGGAAGTGCTGGGCGAACTGGGCCTGGAAAACGACCCGCTGTTCAAGCTCGCGATGGCGCTCGAGAAGATCGCCCTCGAAGACGAGTACTTCGTCTCGCGCAAGCTCTACCCGAACGTCGACTTCTACTCGGGCATCGTGCAGCGCGCGATCGGCATTCCGGTGCCGCTCTTTACCGCCATCTTCGCGCTGGCGCGCACGGTCGGCTGGATCGCCCAGCTCAACGAGATGATCGGCGACCCCGACTACAAGATCGGCCGTCCGCGCCAGCTCTTCGAAGGCTCGGCCAAGCGCGACGTCAAGCCGATCGCCCAGCGCTGATTGCCGAACGGCCCTCACCCAGGAAAGCTGCCCACGGGCAGCTTTTTTGCGTCTTGGCTGACACGGCGGCCCGGGTGGACCGAATAGCGTCGGCTCCTCATCCAAACGAAGGAGTTCCACCATGAAGAAGCTTGCAGCGCTGATCACCGTCGCCTTTGCCTTCGCCGTGCCGCTGGCCGGTTGCAACACAATGAAGGGTGCCGGCCAGGACATCCAGAAGGGCGGCCAGAAGATGGAAGACGCCGCCCAGAAGAAGCAATAACCGGGTCCGCGGCGCTCATCGCGCCGCGGCATCGAAGCCATCGTCGATCACGATGGCTTCTTGCATGAAACTGAGGGAAAATTCGGGCTTCCATCTCTGAACGAGATGCCAAAGCCCCGATGACCTCCTCTGAACGCAGCTTCGCCCGCCGCATCGACCTGACGTCGCTGCAGTTGTTCGTGGCCGTCTGCGAACTCGGCAGCATCGGTCGCGCGGCGGAGCGCGAGTTCATCGCGGCGTCGGCCATCAGCAAGCGGCTGTCCGACCTCGAAGCCACCCTCGGCACGCCCCTGCTTTATCGCCACGCCCGCGGCGTCGACCTGACGCCGGCTGGCGAAAGCCTGCTTCACCATGCGCGCTCGGTGCTCTACAGCCTTGAGAAGATGCAGGGCGAGCTCAGCGAATATGCCGACGGCGTGCGCGGCCATGTGCGGGTGCACGCCAACATCTCCGCCATCGTGCAGTTCCTGCCCGAGGACCTCGGCGCCTTCACGCGCGAGCACGACGCRATCAAGATCGACCTCGAGGAACACCTGAGCAGCGAGGTCGTGCGGGCCGTCCAAGAGGGCGCCGCCGACCTCGGCGTCTGCCACCTGGCCGAAGGCAGCGCCGAACTGCAGAGCCTGCCCTACCGCGACGACGCGCTGGCACTGATCGTGCCGGCGGGGCACCCCCTTGCGTCCGTCCGCGCCATCGATTTCATCGACTCGCTCGACTTCGACCATGTCGGGCTGCACACCAACAGCTCGATCTACGTCGCCATGCACCAGGCCGCGCTGGCCACCAACCGCAGCATCCGCCTGCGCATCCACGTGACGGGCCTCGACGCGATGTGCCGGATGATCGAGAACGGACTCGGCGTCGGCGTGATGCCGTTGCGCGCCTTCGAGCTGATGCAGGGCGGCATTGGCCGCGGCTTGAGCTCCGTGGCGCTCAAGGACCCCTGGGCCGCGCGCCAGATCCGGCTCATCGCGCGCGACTTCTCGACCCTGCCGGTCGCTGCCCGCACGCTGGTCAAGCACCTGCACACACCCGCTGACGCGACCCCCGCGCAGCGCGCCGCATAAGACAATCACCTCCCCACGAAAGAGACCCATGGCACGCACGCTCTACGACAGACTCTGGGACGAACACGTCGTCCACACCGAGGAAGACGGCACCGCGATCCTCTACATCGATCGCCACCTGGTGCACGAAGTGACCAGCCCGCAAGCCTTCGAAGGGCTGCGCGAGGCCGGCCGCAAGCTGTGGCGCATCAGCTCGGTGGTGGCCACGGCCGACCACAACACGCCGACCACCCACTGGGAGCTCGGCTACGACGGCATCACCGACCCGGTCAGCAAGGAACAGATCACCACGCTGGACAGCAACATCAAGGAGTTCGGCGCCGCCGCCTTCTTCCCGTTTCTGAGCAAGCGCCAGGGCATCGTGCACGTGATCGGCCCGGAAACGGGCGCCACGCTGCCCGGCATGACCGTGGTCTGCGGCGACTCGCACACCTCGACCCACGGCGCCTTCGGCGCGCTGGCGCACGGCATCGGCACCAGCGAGGTCGAGCACGTGATGGCGACCCAGACCCTGCTCGCCAAGAAGGCCAAGAACCTGCTCGTGAAGGTCGAGGGCAAGCTACCGCTGGGCTGCACCGCCAAGGACATCGTGC
>NZ_JBFUIU010000371.1:0-8794 GCF_056401695.1 Variovorax sp. P4_D9 | reverse complement strand
GGATCGGACCGAAGATCTCCTCCCGCAGCAGCCGCAGGCCGGGGTCCGGGCCGATCACCAGCGCAGGAGCCAGTTGCCGCGCAGCCGGGTCGGCGGCCCCTCCGGCCTGCTCGATCCGGGCACCGCTCGCCCTCGCCTCCTGCAGCAGCGACCGCAACCGCTCCAACTGCCCCTGGCCCAGGATCGACGCGTAGTCGGGATTGCCTTCGAAGCGCGGGAACAGCCCAGTCACCGCGCGCTGCCAGGCCGCCGCGAAGGCATCCTCGCGCCCGCGCGGCAGCAGCACGTAGTCCGGCGCGATGCAGGTCTGGCCGGCGTTCAGCAGCTTGCCGTGGGCGATGCGCAGCGCCGCCTGGTCGAGGTCGGCCGAGGCGTCGACGATGCAGGGCGACTTGCCGCCCAGTTCGAGCGTGGTCGGTGTCAGGTTGACCGCCGCGGCCTGCGCCACCTTGCGACCGACCGCAGTCGAGCCGGTGAAGAACAGGTGGTCGAAAGGCAAGGCCGCGAACTGCGCCGCGACGCCGGCATCGCCCTGCACCACCGTGAACTCGTCCGGAGCGAAGGCCTCGGCCACGCCCTCGGCCAGTAGCGCCGAGGTGTGCGGCGTCAGCTCGCTGGGCTTGAGCAGCACGCGATTGCCCGCCGCCAGCGCGGTGGCCGCAGGTCCGAGCGAGAGCTGCAGCGGGTAGTTCCAGGGCGAGATCACGCCGACCACGCCGAGCGGCTGGCGCTGGATGAAGGCGCGGGCCGGCTTCAGCTGCATCGGCGTATGCACGGGCACCGGCCGGCTCCACGCACCGAGGCGGCGCGACAACTGCCCCAGCAGGTTGCGCAGCACCAGCAGGTCGGCCACCTCGGTGAGTGCCGCGGAACGCACGCCGAAGTCGGCCTCGACCGCCGCCGCGATCGCCTCGCCGCGCCGCTGGAGCAGGCGCTGGACCCGCCGCACGCGGTCGCGGCGCAGGGCAATGGGCACGTCGGCGTCATCGCGGCTGGCCCGGTGCTGGGCGTCGAAGAGGGATCGCAGTTCGGTCATGGGGCGAATCTACCTTGGCGCTTTCGTATCATCGGCGGGTGCATTCCCCAACCTTCCGCGGGCCGCGCCGATGGCCCTGACCCGCGACCAGCTCGAGCGCTGGCTTCCCTTCCTGGCCTGGCCGCGCCCGGACCGGACGCTGCTCGTCAACGAGGCCGCAGCCGGCGTCACGGTGGCGCTGATGGTCATCCCACAGGGCGTGGCCTATGCGGCGCTGGCAGGCATGCCGCTGGTGACCGGGGTCTACGCCGCACTGCTGCCGGCACTGGTCGCGCTGCTTTTCAGCTCTTCGGCCCGGCTCTCGGTCGGGCCCACGGCGCTGACCAGCCTGCTGGTCGGCGCCTCGCTGGCACCGCTGGCCATTCCGGGCAGCCGCGAATGGGTGGCCTACGCGGTCTGGCTCACGCTGCTGTCGGGACTGATGCAGGTGGCGCTGGGCGCGGCCCGCTTCGGCTGGCTTCTGCGGATGGTCAACTCGCCGGTGCTGATGGGGTTCACGCAGGGCGCGGCGGTGCTGATCACGCTGTCGCAACTCCCGGCCCTGCTGGGCTTCACCGGCCGCTCGGTGACGCAGTTGATGCACGGCCCGCTGCCCGACCTGGTCGCGATCGCCTTCGGGCTCGGCGGCATGGCTTCACTGTGGATCGGCAAACGGTTCGCGCCGCGCTTTCCGACCACCATGGCGCTGGTCGCGGCCGCCGCGGCGATCAGCGCCACGGTCGGCTATGCGCTGAATGGCGGCGCGGTGATCGGCAGGCTGCCCTCGGGCCTGCCGCACCTCTACTGGCCCGGCGGCCTCACGGTCAACACGCTTGGCAACCTGCTGCTGCCGGCCTTCCTGGTCACGCTGGTGAGCTTTCTCGAGACCGCATCGAGCGCCAAGGTGGACAACGCTCGCGCCGGCAGGCTCTGGAACGAGAACCAGGACCTGATCGGTCAGGGCCTGGGCAAGATCGCATCGGGCCTGACCGGATCGTTCCCGACCAGCTCGTCCTTCTCGCGCTCGGCGATCACGCTCTATGCCGGCGCCAAGACGCAATGGGCGACGCTGTTCAGCGTCGCCGTGGTCGCGGCCGCGCTGCTGTGGGCGATGCCGCTGCTCTACCACGTGCCGCAGGCGGTGCTGGCCGCGATCGTGGCGACCGCCACCATCGGCCTGCTGCGGCCCTCGGCCTTCGTCGCGCTGTGGCGCATCTCGCGCATCGAGGCGGCGATCGCGCTCGGCACCTTCGCGCTCACCATCGCCACCGCGCCGTCGATCTACTGGGGCGTGCTGGGCGGCCTGCTGGCGGCGCTGGCGCACTACATGTACCGCCACCTGCATCCGCGCATCATCGAGGTCGGCCTGCACCCGGACGGCAGCCTGCGCGACCGCCACCTGTGGCACCTGCCACCGCTGGCGCCCGACCTCTACGCGCTGCGCATGGATGCCGAACTCGACTTCGCGTCGGCCAGCACGCTGGAGCGCGCGATCACCGTCGCGCTGGCCCAGCGTCCCGGGCTGACCGATGTCTGCCTGTTCGCCTATCCGATCAATCGCATCGACATCACGGGCGCCGAGGTGTTCGGCAGCATTCGCCGTCTGCTCGAGTCGCRGGGCGTGCGGCTGCATGTCTCGGGGCTGAAACTGCCGGCGCAACAGGTACTCGAACGCGCCGGACTGCTGGCCCCGGGGCCGATGCTGTTCAGCTACCGGACGGACGGCGAAGCGCTGGCGGCGCTGTCGCGGCCCGCGAGCGCGCCTGTGGAACTCAATCCTTCACCGGCCCCCGCAAGCTCTTGATCTCCGAGCGCTGGCTCTTGCCCTCGAGCCGGCGCTGCTTCGAGCCATAGCTCGGCTTGGTGGCGCGCCGCACGCGCGGCGGCGTGGCGACGCCATCGACCAGTTCCTGCAGCCGCGCCAGCGCATCGGCGCGGTTCATGTCCTGGCTGCGGTGGCGCTGCGCCTTCAGCACCAGCACGCCCTCCTGGGTGATCCGGCTGTCGCGCAGCGCGCGCAGCCGTGCCTTGACGTCTTCCGGCAGCGAACTGGCGGCAATGTCGTAGCGCAGATGCACCGCGCTCGAGACCTTGTTGACGTTCTGGCCGCCCGCACCCTGGGCCCGGATCGCGCCGAACTCGACTTCGAGCGGATCGATGAGGACGGGCGGACGCGGCGTGGGCATCCGCTATTTTGACTTGCGCGCCGCGTAAGCGGCGTCCGGTGCTGGCCGCCGCTGCATGCCGGACATCAGTTGCCGTCGTCGCGCGACACGGGCCGCGCCTGCACGTCGGTGACCACGCCTGGATCGCGCAGCCGCACCGGGCTGTCGGCCGCCTGGCCCTGGGCCCGGGCGCCAGCGACGTCGGCGGCGGTCGGCTCGGCCGGCCGGCCGGCGGCGCGGAAGCGGTCGAAGCCCCCGCGCGGGTCGAAGCGCATCACCCACGGCTGCACCGGCTTGCCGGTGAGTCGCGCCCAGGCATAGCGCAGGCCCCAGACAGCCGCCAGCAGCAGCAAGGCAACTGCCAGGCTGGCCGCGAACACGAGGCCCAGCATGAAGAAGACCAGGCGAAGAAGGAAATTCAGCATCAGTCTTAGGCTACGGCCTCGGCGGCGGGTTCCCGGTCGTTGGTGAACGTGAACTGCCCCGGCGCTCGGATCGGATCAGTGCCGACGCTGATCGTGTCCTTCGGCCCGAAGCTGCCGTCGAGCAGCAGCTTCGACAGCGGGTTCTCGATCCGCTGCTGGATCGCCCGCTTGAGGGGCCGCGCACCGAACACCGGATCGAAGCCGACCTTGGCGATCTCGGCCAGCGCCGCCGGCGACACCTCGAGGCCGAGGTCCATCTTGGCCAGGCGGTCCTTCAGCACCTTGAGCTGGATCGCCGCGATCGCCTCGATGTTCTTGGCGTCGAGCGCATGGAACACCACGGTCTCGTCGATGCGGTTCAGGAACTCGGGCCTGAAGTAGTTCTTGAGCTCGTCCCAGACGGCGTCCTTGATCTCCTCGCCCGGCCGTCCCACCATCGACTGGATGATCGGCGAGCCGATGTTGCTGGTCATGACGATCACCGTGTTCTTGAAGTTCACGGTGCGGCCTTGGCCATCGGTCAAGCGGCCATCGTCGAGCACCTGCAGCAGCACGTTGAAAACGTCGTGGTGCGCCTTCTCGACCTCGTCGAGCAAGAGCACGCTGTAGGGCTTGCGGCGCACGGCCTCGGTCAGGTAGCCGCCTTCCTCGTAGCCCACGTAGCCGGGCGGCGCACCGATCAGGCGCGCGACTGAATGCTTCTCCATGAACTCGCTCATGTCGACACGGATSAGGTGGTCCTCGCTGTCGAACAGGAAGCCCGCCAGCGCCTTGCACAGCTCGGTCTTGCCGACGCCGGTCGGTCCGAGGAACAGGAAGGAGCCGGTCGGGCGGTTCGGGTCCGACAAACCCGAGCGCGAACGGCGGATCGCGTTGGCGACCGCGCCGATGGCCTCGTCCTGGCCGACCACGCGCTCGTGCAGCTTCTCTTCCATCATGAGCAGTTTGTCGCGCTCGCCCTGCATCAGCTTGGACACCGGAATGCCGGTGGAGCGCGCCACCACCTCGGCGATCTCCTCGGCGCCGACCTGGGTGCGCAGCAGCGTGGGCGCGCTCGACTTGCCCTTGTTGGCCTCGGTGTCCTGCGCTTCCTTGAGCCGCTTTTCGAGGCCCGGCAGCTTGCCGTACTGCAGCTCGGCGACCTTGTTGAAGTCGCCCTTGCTGGTGAACTCGGCGATCTGGAACTTGATCTTGTCGATCTCTTCGCGGATCTGCGCGCTACCCTGGGCCTGGGCCTTTTCGGCCTGCCAGATCTCGTCGAGATCGGCGATCTCCTTTTGCAGCTTGGCGATCTCGTCCTCGATCAGGCCGAAGCGCTTTTGCGAAGCCTCGTCCTTCTCGCGGCGCACGGCTTCGCGCTCGATCTGCAGCTGGATCAGGCGACGGTCGAGCCGGTCCATGACCTCGGGCTTGGAGTCCATCTCGATCTTGATCTTGGCCGCCGCCTCRTCGATCAGGTCGATAGCCTTGTCGGGCAGGAAGCGGTCGGTGATGTAGCGGTCGGACAGCTCGGCCGCAGCGACGATCGCCGGGTCGGTGATGTCGACGCCGTGGTGGACTTCGTACTTCTCCTGCAGGCCGCGCAGGATCGCAATGGTCGCCTCCACGCTCGGCTCGCCGACCAGGATCTTCTGGAAGCGGCGCTCGAGGGCCGCGTCCTTTTCRATGTACTTGCGGTATTCGTCCAGCGTGGTGGCACCGACGCAGTGCAGCTCGCCGCGCGCCAGCGCGGGCTTGAGCATGTTGCCGGCGTCCATGGCGCCTTCGGCCTTGCCGGCGCCGACCATAGTGTGCAGCTCGTCGATGAAGACAATGGTCTGGCCCTCGTCCTTCGCGAGTTCGTTGAGCACGGTCTTGAGCCGCTCTTCGAACTCGCCACGGAACTTGGCGCCCGCCAGCAGCGCCGCCATGTCGAGCGACAGCACGCGCTTGCCCTTGAGCGACTCGGGCACTTCGCCCGCCACGATGCGCTGGGCCAGGCCCTCGACGATCGCGGTCTTGCCGACACCGGGTTCGCCAATCAGCACTGGGTTGTTCTTGGTGCGGCGCTGAAGCACCTGGATGGCGCGGCGGATTTCCTCGTCGCGGCCGATCACCGGATCGAGCTTGCCCAGGCGGGCGCGCTCGGTGAGGTCGAGGCAGTATTTCTTGAGGGCTTCGCGCTGGCCTTCGGCATCGGCGCTGTTCACGCCCTGGCCGCCGCGCACCGCATCGATCGCGGCTTCGAGCGACTTGCGGGTCACGCCATTGCTGCGCGCCAGGTTGCCGATGTCGGCCTTGCTGTCGGCCAGCGCGAGCAAGAACAGTTCGCTGGCAATGAACTGGTCATTGCGCTTGATCGATTCCTTCTCTGTCGCCTGCAGCAGCTTGCCGAGCTCGGGGCCGACCTGGACCTGGTCATGGCCCTCGACCTGCGGCAGTTTCTTGATCGCCGCCTCGGCAGCGTGCAACAGGCCCGGCACGTTGGCACCGGCTCGTTCGAGCAGCGCGCGCGGTCCATCGTCCTGGCGCAGCATGGCGACCAGTAGGTGGACCGGCTCGATGTAGGCGTTGTCATTGCCGAGGGCGAGCGACTGGGCGTCGCCGAGAGCTTCTTGGAATTTGGTGGTGAGTTTGTCTTGGCGCATGGCTTGATTCCTGCATTCAAAATAGGGACTTCCGGACCGTTATCAAGACTGCCCGGATCACTTTCTACACGCAATCATTTGGAGTCGATAGATGCTCAAGTCAACATGGAGTGGCGCGATGCGCCTCGCACGCGGATTCCTCGCGGCCGGCCTGCTCGCTGCCGGAGGATTGGCACTGGCCCAACCGGCCGGCACGCCGATCCGGCTCCTGGTCGGATTCCCTGCCGGCGGCGGCACCGACGTGATCGCCCGCACGCTGGCCGAGAAGCTCAAGGACGAACTGGGCACCCCGATGGTGGTCGAGAATCGCGCCGGTGCCGGCGGCCAGATCGCGGCCCAGGCGCTCAAGGCATCGCCGGCCGACGGCCACACCCTGTTCCTCTCGCATGACCACTCGATCTCGATCCTGCCGCTGGTGGTAAAGAACCCGGGCTTCGACTCGGCACGCGACTTCGTGCCGGTCGCCGGCTTCGCCACCTTCGCCAACGCGCTCGCGGTGTCGGGCGGCACGCCGGCCAAGTCGGTCAACGAGTACGTGGCGTGGGTCAAGAAGGAGCGCGGCGGCAAGGACACCATTGGCGTCCCGGCACCGGCTTCGATCCCCGAGTTCCTGGTCAAGCTGATCGGCGCCAAGTACAAGATCGACGTCCAGGCCGCGCCCTACCGCGGCAGCGCGCCGATGCTGGCCGACATGCTGGGCAACCAGATCTCGGCCGGCATCGGCTCGGTCCCCGACTTCATCGAGAACCAGAAGGCCGGCAAGATCCGCGTGGTGGCGGTGATCGGCGACAAGCGTCAGGCCGTGCTGCCGCAGGTGCCGACCTTCGCCGAACTCGGCCTCGCGGGTCTCGAGGACCTGCCCTACTACGGCATCTTCGCGCCGGTGGGCACGCCGCAGCCCGTGATCGATCGCTTCGGCGTCGCGCTGGCCAAGGTGCTCAAGATGCCCGATGTGCGCGAGCGCCTGACCGCCATGGGCCTGTCGGTCGAATTCATGCCGCAGGGCCAGTTCGCCGGCCGCGTGCGGAGCTACACCCAGACCTGGGCGCAGATCATCAAGGCCAGCGGCTTCCAGCCGCAATGAGCCTCAGAGAGCATTGACCGAAATGATGCCCCAGCGCGCGATGGCCTCGTCGTCGGTGGCGCGGGCATCGACCCAGCGCGCTCCCTCGGGCGTCTGTTCCTTCTTCCAGAACGGCGCCTGGGTCTTCAGGTAGTCCATCAGGAACTCGCAGGCCTGGAAGCTCTGGCCGCGGTGCGCCGAGGTCACGGCGACCATCATGATCTGGTCCTGCGGCTGCAGCAGGCCGACGCGATGGATCACGCGGGCGCCGAGGATGTCGAAGCGCCGGTGCGCCTCGTCGATCATGGCCTCGATCGCCTTCTCGGTCATGCCGGGGTAGTGCTCGAGCTCCATCGAGGCCACGGCGCTTCCGTCGTTGCGGTCGCGCACGGTGCCGATGAAACTGCAGACCGCGCCGACCCGGGCGTCGCCGGCGCGCAACGCGGCGACCTCCTGCTGCAGGTCGAAATCTTCTGTCTGGATCGAAACGCGGGCGGCGGTCATGCCCGGATTGTGGCACCGCGATACACTCGCGCGATGCCTTCCAGCGCCCTCATGCAACACCGCCTTTCTTCTCGCGAGGAAGCAGTCTGCACGCGCCTGCAGGGCAAAGCCAAGAAACCCGAGCTCGTCTGACCGGAGCTTCGGTTCCGTCGTCGGATGAGCGACGGAACTGCAAGGCCTGGTGCCGAAGTGGGTGGTGTGCGCAATTCGACGGTGGTTTCCTCCATCGGTCGATTCCTGAAAGGAAAACTGCGTGCAAGACTCTCATTCACCCTTCCCCGACTTCTCGGGCCTCTGGATCCCGCTCGTGACGCCGTTCCGCGACCACGCGGTTGACCACGCCGCGCTCACGGCCCTGGTCGAGCGGCTGGCGCCGAGCGGCATCGCGGGCTTCGTGGTCTGCGGCTCGACCGGCGAGGCCGCCGCGCTCGACGAAGAGGAGCAACGGGCGGTGCTCGCGACGGTCGCTCGCACGGCACCTTCGCTGCCGCGCATCATGGGCCTCTCGGGCTATCACCTCGGCAAGACGCTGGCATGGGTCCGCCAGCTGTCGGACTACGGGCTGTCCGGGCTGCTGGTGCCCGCGCCGAGCTACATCCGCCCCGCGCAGGCGGGCCTCGTCGAGTGGTTCGGCGCCATCGCCGACGCCAGCGCCGTACCGCTGCTGGTCTACGACATTCCTTATCGCACCGGCATTGCGATCGATCGCGAGACGCTGCTGGCACTGGCGGCCCATCCGCGCATCCGCGGCGTCAAGGACTGCGGCGGCGACATGGCGAAGACCCGGGCGCTGATCGCCGACCGGCGGCTGCAGGTGCTGGCGGGCGAGGATGCGCAGATGTTCGMCACGGTGGCCGAAGGCGGCGCCGGCGCGATCGCCGCCAGCGCGCACCTGCGCACGGAGCGCTTCGTCAACGTGCTGCAGTTGCTTGGCGTAGGCCGGCTGGCCGAGGCGCGCGCCGTGTGGCAGCCATTGCTTCCCTTGATAGAGGCCC
>NZ_JBFUIU010000370.1:0-8838 GCF_056401695.1 Variovorax sp. P4_D9 | reverse complement strand
GGCCTGTACCGCGACCCGAAGACGCTGACCGCCGTCGAGTACTACTTCAAGATGCCCGGCGGCATGGAGGAGCGCGATGCGATCGTGGTCGACCCGATGCTGGCGACCGGCAACTCGGCCGTGGCGGCGGT
Source organism: Variovorax sp. P4_D9 (assembly GCF_056401695.1). Taxonomy (NCBI): domain Bacteria; kingdom Pseudomonadati; phylum Pseudomonadota; class Betaproteobacteria; order Burkholderiales; family Comamonadaceae; genus Variovorax; species Variovorax sp. P4_D9. Next base: position 8,707 of record NZ_JBFUIU010000370.1, on the reverse strand, counting down.
CGAGCGGCTCAAGGAGCTGAACCCGAAGTCGATCAAGTTCGTCTGCCTGCTGACCTGCCCCGAGGGTGTCAAGACGATGCAGGCGGCCCACCCCGACGTGCCGATCTACACCGCCGCCATCGACCGCGAACTCAACAGCCACGGCTACATCCTGCCCGGGCTCGGCGACGCCGGGGACCGGATCTTCGGCACGAAGTGACGCTCGCCCCCAGGTTGCCCGGCACTTCGTGTCCGGGCGCCCACCCCCTGCCGGGGGCAACACCAGCAGCCCGGCGAAGCCGGTTCCGCGGTGTCTCACGAACAGACGGGACGCGTGTYGGTGGTTGGATCTCTTATCAACTCGAGGAGAAGTGCAGTGAAATTTCGCCGTCAAATGATCATTCGTTCGGTCGCCATCGCCGCCGCGCTGGCGGCGGGGGCGCCGGGGCTGGCGCTCGCGCAGGCCAAGCTCAAGGTGGCGGCGGTGTACACCGTGCCGTTCGAGCAGCAATGGGTGGGGCGCATCCACAAGGCGCTCAAGGCGGCCGAGGCGCGCGGCGAGATCGAATACACGGCGACCGAGAACGTCGCCAACGCCGACTACGAGCGGGTCATGCGCGAGTACGCCACGGCCGGCAACCAGCTGATCCTGGGCGAGGTCTTCGGTGTCGAGGCCGCGGCCCGGAAGGTGGCCAAGGACTTTCCCAAGACCGCCTTCCTGATGGGCTCCTCGCTGAAGCCGCAGGCGCCGAATTTCGCTGTCTTCGACAACTACATCCAGGAGCCGGCCTACCTCTCCGGCATGGTCGCGGGCGGCATGACCAAGACCAACAAGATTGGCATGGTCGGCGGCTTCCCGATCCCCGAGGTCAATCGGCTGATGAACGCCTTCATGGCCGGCGCCAGGGAGACCAATCCGAAGGTCGAGTTCAGCGTCAGCTTCATCAACAGCTGGTTCGATCCGCCGAAGGCCAAGGAAGCGGCCTTCGCGATGATCGACAAGGGCGCCGACGTGATGTATGCCGAGCGCTTCGGCGTCAGCGATGCGGCCAAGGAGAAGGGCAAGCTCGCGATCGGCAACGTGATCAACACCCAGGACAAGTACCCCGACACCGTGGTCGCGTCGGCGCTCTGGAACTTCGAGCCTTCGGCCGACCGCGCGATCAAGCTCGTGAAGGAAGGCAAGTTCGCGGCCGAGGACTACGGCCCCTATTCGATGATGAAGTACAAGGGCTCCGAACTCGCGCCGCTCGGCACCTTCGAGACCAAGGTGCCGGCCGACATCGTCGCCAAGGTCAAGACCAAGCAGGCCGACATCCTGGCCGGCAAGACCACCGTCAAGGTGGACGACAGCCAGCCCAAGTCGACCGCCAAGTGAAGGGGCGCTGGAAGTAGCCCGCTTGTCCGCCGTTCTCGCGCTTCGCGGCATCACCAAGCGTTTCGGGGCGCTGGTGGCCAACGACGCCATCTCGCTCGACCTGCAGGCCGGCGAAGTACTCGCGCTGCTGGGCGAGAACGGTGCCGGCAAGTCGACGCTGATGTCGATCCTGTTCGGCCACTACGTGGCCGACGAAGGCAGCATCGAAGTGTTCGGCCGGCCGCTGGCGCCGGGCAATCCGAAGGCGGCACTGGCGGCCGGCATCGGCATGGTGCACCAGCACTTCACGCTGGCCGACAACCTCAGCGTGCTCGACAACGTGCTGATGGGCACCGAGCCGCTCTGGCAGCCTTTTTCGCGGCGCACCGCGGCGCGCGCCAAGCTGCTGGACGTGGCGCAACGCTTTGGCCTGGCGGTGCAGCCGGACGCGATGGTCGGCAGCCTGTCGGTCGGCGAGCGCCAGCGGGTCGAGATCCTCAAGGCACTGGTCCGCGATGCGCGCATCCTGATCCTCGACGAGCCGACGGCCGTGCTGACGCCGCAGGAGAGCGAGGCCCTGTTCGACACGCTGGGGCAGATGGTGGCCCAGGGCCTGTCGATCATCTTCATCAGCCACAAGCTGCCCGAGGTGCTGCGCGTGTCGCATCGCATCCTGGTGCTGCGCGGCGGCAAGCGGGTGGCCGAGGCGCGCGCCGGCGACACCACGCAAGCGCAGCTGGCGCTGTGGATGGTCGGCCATGCGATCGAGAACACGGTGCGCCGGCCGGCCCGCCAGATCGGCGATGCGGTCTGCGTGCTCGACCACGTGCGCACCGCGGGCAGCGGGCACGATCGCCTGCAGGACGTGAGCCTCACGCTGAAGGCCGGAGAGATCGTCGCGGTGGCGGGGGTCTCGGGCAATGGCCAGGTGGCGCTGGCCGAATTGCTGAGCGGCACGCGGCGTGCCATCGCGGGGACCGTTCGACTGATGGGCCGCGACCTGCCGCCCTCGCCCGCCCGCCTCGTGCAGCGCGGCGTGGCACGCATCCCGGAAGACCGGCACGCGGTCGGCGTCGTGGGCGACCTGCCCGTGTGGGAGAACGCGGTGTCCGAACGCCTGCGCAGCCGGGCATTCTCGCGCTGGCTCTGGGTCCGGCGCGGGGCGGCGAAGGCCCATGCGCGCACCGTCGAGAAGACCTATGACGTCCGCGGCGCGGGCCTCGAATCGCCGGCCCGCGCGCTGTCGGGCGGCAACATGCAGAAGCTGATCCTCGGCCGCGCGCTGATGGCGCCGGCGTCGGCCGCCGCGAAGCAGCGCACCCCGCGGCTGATCGTCGCCCACCAGCCGACCTGGGGCCTCGACATCAGCGCCGTCGCCTACGTGCAGCAGCAGTTGATCGCGGCCCGCGACGACGGTGCGGCGGTGCTGCTGATCTCCGATRATCTCGACGAGGTGCTGACCTTGGGAGACCGGGTCGCCGTCATGCACGGCGGCGAGCTCGGCGAACCCAGGCCGGCCGCGGCCTGGTCGCGCGAGGCGATCGGCCTCGCGATGGCAGGCTCATGAGGCTCGAGCGTCGCCACCGGACATCGCGCGCCGCGCTGGTTCTGGCGCCCTTCGGCGCCGTCGCCTTCACCCTGCTGGTGAGCGCCCTGCTGGTGCTCTGGGCAGGCGCGCCGGTCGGCCGCACCTATGCCCTGCTCCTTCAAGGCGGCTTCGGTTCCGTCTTCGCATTGAGCGAAACCCTGACCCGCGCCGTCCCGCTGATTCTCACCGGCCTGGCCGCCACAGTCGCCTTCAAGGCCCGGCTCTTCAACATCGGCGCCGAGGGCCAGTTGTATGCCGGCGCGTTGGCCGCGGTGGCGGTCGGCGGACTGCACGGCGGCACCGGCTTCGAGCTGCCGATTTGGCTGCTGTTCCCGCTGATGATGGCCGCCGCCGCGCTGGCCGGTGCGCTCTTGCTGCTCGGCCCGGCGCTGATGAAGAGCAAGCTCGGCGTCGACGAGGTCGTGACCACGCTGCTGATCAACTTCATCGTGCTGCTCGGCGTCTCGGCGATGCTCGATGGCCCGATGAAGGACCCGACCGCGATGGGCTGGCCGCAGAGCGTCTCGCTGCAGTCGGAGCTCGAACTCGACAAGCTGGTCGCGCAGACCCGCATCCACACCGGCTTGCTGTGGGCCGGCTGCTTGGCCGTCATGGTCTGGCTGCTGTTCAAGTACACCGTGATCGGCTTCGACATCCGCGCCGTCGGCGCGAACGCGCGCGCCGCCGCCTTCGCCGGGGTGCCGGTCACGCGCACCGTGGTCTGCGTCGCGCTGCTCTCGGGCGCCCTGGCCGGCCTCGCCGGTGCGATCGAGGTCGCCGGCCGCACCAGCTACGTCACGCTCGACATGTCGCCGGGCTACGGCTACAGCGGCATCGTGATCGCGATGCTCGCGGGCCTGCATCCGCTTGGCGTGCTGGCGGCGGGCGTGTTCGTGGCCGGCGTGCTGGTCGGTGCCGACACCATGAGCCGTGCGATCGGTGTCCCGACCTACATCGCCGACGTGATCGTCGCCGCCTCGCTGATCGCGGTGCTGGTTGCGACCCTGCTGACGCAGTACCGGATCCGCTGGAAATGAGCGACCTTCTCGACATCCTTTCGAACGCTTCCTTCTGGGTCGCGGTGCTGCGCATCGCGACGCCGCTGATCTTCGGCACCCTGGGCGTGCTGCTGTGCGAGCGCGCCGGCGTGCTGAACCTCGGCATCGAGGGCATCATGGTCGCCGGCGCCTTCGCCGGCTGGTTCGCGGTCTATGCCGGGGCGCCGCTGTGGATCGGGGTCGGCGTCGCGGCGCTGACGGGTGCCGTGTTCGGCCTGCTGCATGCCTTCCTGACGGTCGGCCTGGCGCTCTCGCAGCATGTGTCGGGGCTCGGCATCACGCTGCTCGCCACCGCGCTGAGCTACTACGGCTATCGGGTCAGCTTCCCAAAGGTCAACACGCCGCCGACCGTCACGCCTTTCGCGCCGATGGACTGGCTGCATGTTCCGGTCCTCGAGTCGCAGACCCCGCTCACGCTGCTGGCGCTGCTGCTGGTGCCGCTAGTCGCCTGGGGGTTGTACCGCACGCCCGCCGGCCTGGCGGTGCGGATGGTCGGCGAGAACCCGCAGGCGGCCGAGGGCCAGGGCGTGTCGGTCGCCGCCACGCGCACCGGCGCCATCGTCGCCGGCTCGGCGCTGATGGGCGTGGCCGGCTGCTTCCTCACGCTGTCCGCCTTCAACGCCTTCTTCTTCAACATGATCAACGGCCGCGGCTGGATCTGCGTGGCGCTGGTGGTGTTCGCGTCCTGGCGGCCCGGCAAGGCGCTGCTCGGCGCGCTGCTGTTCGCCTTCTTCGATGCGCTGCAATTGCGGCTGCAACAATCCGGCGATGCCGTCCTGCCCTATCAGCTCTACCTGATGCTGCCCTACCTGCTGTCGATCCTGGCGCTGGTGCTGGTGGCACGCAAGGCAAGCTATCCGCAGTCGCTGATGAAACCCTATCGAAAAGGAGAACGCTGATGCTCGATCTGCTGGTCCGGAACGCCTCGCTTCCCGACGGCCGCACCGGCATGTCGATCGCCGTGCAGGACGGGCGCATCACCGAAGTGACGGCGGGCCTCGATGCACCGGCCGCGCAGAAGCTCGATGCCGGCGGCCTGCTCGTCGCACCGCCCTTCGTCGATCCGCACTTCCACATGGACGCCACGCTGAGCTACGGCCTGCCGCGCGTCAACCAGAGTGGCACGCTGCTCGAGGGCATTGCGCTGTGGGGCGAACTCAAGCCGCTGCTCAAGGCCGATGTTCTGATCGAACGCGCGCTGGCCTACTGCGACTGGGCTGTGGCCAAGGGCCTGCTCGCCATCCGCAGCCACGTGGACACCAGCGACGCCAGCCTGCTCGCCGTCGACGCGCTGCTCGAGGTCAAGCGCCTCGTGGCGCCTTATCTCGACCTGCAGCTGGTCGCCTTTCCCCAGGACGGCGTGCTGCGCTCGCCCGGCGGCGCCGTCAACCTGAAGCGCGCGCTCGACAAGGGCGTCGACGTGGTCGGCGGCATCCCGCATTTCGAGCGCACGATGGCCGACGGCGCCGCCAGCGTGAAGCTGCTCTGCGAGATCGCGGCCGAGCGCGGCAAGCTGGTCGACATGCACTGCGACGAATCCGACGACCCGCTGTCGCGCCACATCGAGACCCTGGCCTTCGAGAGCCAACGGCTTGGGCTGCAGGGCCGGGTCACGGGTTCGCACTGCACCTCGATGCATTCGATGGACAACTACTATGTCAGCAAGCTGCTGCCGCTGATCGCCGAGAGCGGCGTCGCCGTGATCTCGAATCCACTGATCAACATCACGCTGCAGGGCCGCCACGACAGCTACCCCAAGCGCCGCGGCATGACCCGCGTGCCCGAGCTGATGGCCGCCGGCGTCACCGTCGCCTTCGGCCACGACTGCGTGATGGACCCCTGGTACGGCATGGGCTCGGGCGACATGCTGGAGGTCGCGCACATGGGCCTGCACGTGGCGCAGATGACCAGTCAGGCCGGCATTCGCCACTGCTTCGACGCCGTGACGGTCAACGCGGCCAAGGTGATGCACCTCGAAGGCCATGGGCTCGAAGCCGGCTGCGACGCGAGCTTCGTGCTGCTGCAGGCGCGTGATCCGGTGGAGGCGATCCGGCTGCGCGCGACGCGCCTCAAGGTCTATCGCAAGGGGCGGCTGCTGGCCGAGACGCCGGCCGCCACGGCAACGCTCCACGTGCCGGGCCGCGCGGGCGCGACCGCCTGGATGAACAGCAGGCCCTGAACCGCCTCAGGTCTTCAGTGCAACGCTGAAGCCGACCGTCGTCACGCCTCCGTCCGAGCGCGCGAACACGGTGCCGTCGTGCATGACCGCCACGGCCTTCACGATCGACAGGCCGAGCCCGTGGTTCTCACCGCTGTTGCGGCGGGAGATGTCGACGCGGTAGAAGCGGTCGAACAGCCGCGGCAGGTGCTCCGGCGCGATCGGTGCGCTGGGGTTCGAAAAGCTCACCACAGCCGAGCGCTCGTCGTGACCGATCCGCACAAGCACGCGGCTACCAGGCCGCGAATGCTGGATCGCGTTCTGCAGCAGGTTGGTCAGCGCGCGGCGAAACAGCGAGGTCTCGATCGGCGCCACCGCATCGCCCTCGACCTGCACCGACATGCCGGCCTCGTCGAGCAGCAGGTCGAGGAACTCCACCGTCTTGCCGACCTCCTGGGCAATCGACGAGGCAACCAGGCTGCGCGCTCGCACGCCCTGCTCGGCCCGCGCCAGAAACAGCATGTCGGCCACGATGGCACGCAGCCGCTCGAGCTCCTCGAGATTGGACTGCAGCACTTCGCGCAACTCGACGGCATCGCGTTCGCGGGCTAGCGCGACCTGAGTCTGGCCGATCAGGTTGGCCAGCGGCGTGCGCAATTCGTGCGCCACGTCGTCGCTGAAGGTCGCGAGCTGACGGTAGGCCGTGTCCAGCCGGTCCAGCGCGGCATTGAACGAGGTCCCGAGCTCGGCCAGCTCTCTCGGCAGCGCCGGCAGCTGCAGGCGCCGTGCCCGGTCGTCGGGCCCGATGCGCTGGGCCTCGCCCGACAGCCGTTGCAGTGGGCCGAGACCGATCCGCGCGATCCAGTAGCCGAGCGCCGCGGCCAGTGCGGTACCGCCCAGCGTCAACAACGCCACCGCGGTCTCGAAGGTGCGCATGGTGTGGCCGAAGGGCTCGGCATCCACGCCCGCGATGTAGCGCACCGCGGGCCGCAGGCCGTTGGCCGGCAGCTCGCCGCCGCGCACGCGCATCCGGGTCAGCCGCGGCGGCGCGCCGATCGGCAGTTCGACGCTGTCCCGCCCGGCGGCGAGCGCGGCCTCGACCAGCGTCAGGTCTTCGCCGTAACGAAAGGACGGGTCTTCGCTCCACAGCCATGAGCGGGCGCGCGGATCGGCCGCGCCTAGCGTGTCGAGCTTGTCACGGATGCGCTCGCCGAGGTTCTCGACTCGGCCATGCTGGAGCATGTAGGCCATGTCCTCGAGCCGATCGTCGATCTGCTGCGCCTGGTGGCGCGCGAGCTCGCCCGACAGCACATGGTGCAGCGCGCCGCCGAGCAGCGCGAGCGCCACCAGCGCGGCGGCGGCGAACATCAGGGCCAGCCTGATGGCGATCGAATTTCTCATTCCGGCTCCGGACCGCTGCGGTTCTCCAGCACGTAGCCCATGCCGCGGATGGTGTGCAGCAGGCTCTTGCCGAAGGGTGCATCGATCTTCGCGCGCAGGCGCTTGATCGCAACTTCGACCACGTTGGTGTTGCTGTCGAAATTCATGTCCCAGACCAGCTCCGCGATCACCGTCTTCGACAGGATCTCGCCCTGGCGCCGCGCCAGCACCGCCAGCAGCGCGAACTCCTTAGCCGTCAGGTCGATGCGCTGCTCCTGGCGGATCGCCTTGCGGCTCAGCAAGTCGACCCGCAGGTCGCCGACCCGCAGCAGCGTGGTCTCCTGGCTCCGGCCACGCCGGGTCAGCGCCTGCAGCCGGGCCAGCAGTTCGAGGAAGGAAAACGGCTTGACCAGGTAGTCGTCGGCGCCGTCCTGCAGCCCGCGCACCCGGTCGGCCACGCCGTCCCGGGCCGTCAGCATGATCACGGGCGTGTTCTTCACGCTGCGCAGCGACTTCAGCACCGTGAAGCCGTCCAGCCCGGGCAGCATCACGTCGAGCACGATCACGTCGAAGTCGTAGTGCAAGGCCAGGTGCTGGCCGTCGATGCCGTCGAAGGCGAGATCGACGGTGCAGCCCTGYTCGGTCAGCCCCTGGTACAGGTACTCGGCGGTCTTGCGCTCGTCCTCGACGATCAGGACTTTCATTCGATCAGCACTCCGCTCGGTGCCGGTGGCAGCCTGCGCTGCTGGCGCGCGGTCTTGCGCCGCACGTACCAGTGATGGGCGCGGTCCAGGTAGAGATAGATCACCGGCGTGGTGAAGAGGGTCAGCAACTGCGACAGGATCAGCCCGCCGACCATCGCGTAGCCCAGCGGCCGGCGCAGCTCGGAACCGGCGCCATGGCCCAGCATCAGTGGCAGCCCGCTCAGCAGCGCGCACATGGTGGTCATCATGATCGGGCGGAAGCGCAGGATGCAGGCCTCGAAGATCGCATCGCGCGGCGACATCCCGCGGTCGCGCTCGGCGTGCAGGGCGAAGTCCACAATCATGATGCCGTTCTTCTTCACGATCCCGATCAACAGAATGATCCCGATCAGCGCGATCACGCTGAGATCGTAACCGCCCGCCATCAGGATCAGCAGCGCGCCCACCCCGGCCGACGGCAGGGTCGACAGGATGGTCAACGGA
>NZ_JBFUIU010000369.1:0-8839 GCF_056401695.1 Variovorax sp. P4_D9 | reverse complement strand
GCACCCATCTCCTCGTAGTTGGCCCGGATGAAGCGTGCGTAGGCGGCCGGCGACTCGTAGCGCTGCGACAGCATGCCGCTGTCGGTCAGCTTCTGCAGGTAGGCTGGGGTTGCCGTGATTTCGGAAATGACTGCATGTAGTGTACTGACGATGGCAGGGGCAGTTCCCGGCGGCGCGAAGATGCCCAACCAGGAGCCGAGCGAGAAATCGACGCCTGCTTCCCGCATCGTCGGCACATCGGGCAGACGATCGAAGCGCTTGCTGCCAAAATTCGCCAGAACTTTCAGCTGCTTCCTGTAAGAGATGGCCTGGTTCAGCGGCACGGGCATGGCGTCCACCTGTCCAGCGATAAGCGCCTGGATACCCGGCGCGCTGCCGGGATACGGAATGCCCTGCATGTCCCGGATGCCCGCCTTGACCTTGAATGCTTCCACCATGACATGCCCGAGCGCACCCGTACCCCAATGCGCATAGTTCAGATTGTTCACTTTTGCATAGGCGATGAACTCGCTCAGCGTCGTGACCGGCAGGTCGCCGCGGACAGAGAACGCCACGTCGATCGTCCCAAGCGGTGCGACGGGAATCATCGCCATAGCATCGTGGTCAATCTTCTGATGGACGTGGGGAGCCAGCGTGATGTTGTCCGATGATCCGGTGAAGAACGTCAAGCCATCCGTCGCTCGGTGAGCGAAAGCTGTACCGATCAGCCCCGAGGCGCCTGGCTTGTTGTCAACGATGACGGGCCGCGCGAGGCGTGCAGCGAGTGGTTCAGCAATTGTGCGAGCAAAGATGTCGGTGGCGCCACCGGGCGCTGAAGCCACGATGATCTTGATGGTGCCCTGTGGCTTCCAGTCCTGCTGGCCCCACGCGTCATGGGGATCCTGGGTGTTGTGAAAGACGGGGTAGTGAGGCGCGCAGGTTCATGCCTCAGTGGCGGATGCCCACGCGACGGTGGCAGCGGTGACTCCCGCGGACCATCCGCCATCGACGAAAAACGCCTGTCCCGTGACATAACTCGCATCGTCGCTGGCCAGGAAATGCGCCATGGCGGCGACCTATTCGGGTGTGCCGGAGCGTCCCAGTGGAGTGACGGACGCCGCCATCTTGCCGATCCGGGAAGCGCGCTCGCGTGCACCGCTGCTGGCAATGATGCCGGGGCAGATGCAGTTCACGCGGATTCCGAGCGGGCCCAGTTCAATGGCGGCCGCCCGCGTGGCGGCGATGGCAGCCGCCTTGGCCATGGAGTAGTCCATGAGACCCGGCATGCCGAGTGCGCCTGCCACCGATGCCGTGGTGATGATGGAGGCTCCCGCCTTCATCCGGGTCGCGCCCTCGCGCATGCCGAACAGCGGCCCTAGCGCCAGAACGCGCCAGCTGGTGTGCGCCTCTTCCCCGCCGCTTGCGGCGAGGCTGGTCTGGAGCGGCGTGCCGGCGTTGTTCACCAGTATGTCGAGCTCCCCATAAATGCGGACAGCATGGTCGAGCATGGCGGCGACCTGGCCGGGGTCGCTGACGTCGGCTCGAAAGAAATCACAGCCCAGGGTGTCGACCTCGCCATGCCGGTCGGCGATGTCGGTGACAAGAACCCTTGCGCCGGCACGAACCAGGCGCTGAGCGATCGCGGCACCGATTCCGGAACTTCCACCCGTGACGAGCGCAGCCTTCCCCTTCAAATCGAACATCTTGTGCTTTCCTTCATTTGATTTGCGACGGACCGGATTGGGACATGACGTGGCCTTCGCGGAAGCCTTGCCTCCTAGGCGACTTCAAGGACCACATTGCCCAGCACGGTTGCCTGCTCCACCGCTTCGTGGGCGCGCACCACCTGGTCCAGCGGCAGTCGGAGGCCGATGGTGTGGCGCAGCCGGCCGGCGGTCAGCATGTCGCAGAGTTCCCGAAGGCAGTCGGCCCGGTTGGACGGCGTGAGGTTGTAGACCATGAAAAACTGCAGCGACACGCTCTTTTGCATCAGCATCACGGCGGGCAACGTGGCCTGTAGGCCAGATGTGCCGTAGACAACCACCCGACCATGGGCCCGCAATAGCTGCGGATAGTGGATGGCGTTGGCCGCCAGGTCGACTTCGATCACGGTGTCCACGCCAGCGCCGCTGGTCAGTGCCGCCACCCGCGCGGCGACGTCTTCCTCTTTGTAGTTCACCAGATGGTCGGCGCCGGCGGCACGTGCGTGCTCCGCCTTGCGTGTGTTGCTGACGGTGGCGATCACGGTTGCGCCGCGCGCCTTGGCCATCTGGATCGCGTAGTGCCCGACCGATCCCGCACCGCCCTGCACCAGCACCTGCTGGCCGGGCGCTGCGCCGGCCACGCGCACGGCCTGCATGGCAGTGAATGCCGGAATGCCCAGGCAGGCGCCTTCGTCGTAGGTCATGCCAGGCGACATCGGCACGGCCTGTGCCGCGGGGAGGGCGATGTATTCGGCGGCGGTGCCGAAGGGGCGTTGCCATTGCCCGTTCCAGATCCAGGCCCGCTCGCCGATGCGGCTGGCAGGAACGCCGATCCCCACGGAGTCGATGTCGCCGGCGCCGTCGCTGTGCGGGATGACGAGGGGCGCCACCATGCGGCGATTGCCGCCGCCCTGGCGGGTCTTCCAGTCGGAAGGGTTCACGCCGGAGGTACGTAGCCGAACACACACCTCGCCCGGCCCGGGCTCCGGTTTCGGTCGCTCGCCGACCTGCAGGACCTCGGCCGCCGCACCCTGGCGGGTGTACCAGGCCGCGCGCATCACGCGGGCCGGATGCGCATGGGCAGCTTGTCCAGCATCCGCATCTGGTTGATCGGGCGATAGCTCGCCGACGCGGTCAGCTCCAGCGTGGCGACCTTGCGAGCCAGGGCGCCGATCAGTGCCTCGGCTTCCAGCCGCGCGACCATCTGGCCGATGCAGGCGTGGATGCCGGTGCCCAGTGCGACGTGGTTGCCCGCCAGCTGAACGCGATCGACGTCGTAGCGGTCCGCGTTCTCGAACTTGCGCGGGTCGCGATTCGCTGCGCCCAGGAACACCCCGACCTTGACGCCGCCGTCCAGCCGGATGCCCGAGAGCTCGGTCTCGGCTACGGTCGCCCGGTAGGTGACCTGGAACGGCGTTTCGTGGCGGATGCCTTCCTCGAAGGCCACCTTCACCTTGGCCGGGTCGCTGCGCACGCGTTGCCACTGGTCCGGGTTCTTCGCGAGCTGGTGCAACGTGAAGCCGATGCCGGCGATCGTTGAATCGGTGCCGCCGCCGACGAAGCTGCGCACAACGTTGGAGGCCACGCCTTCGTCCAGGTCTCCGGCATCCTCCGCCTTGAACAGCATCTCGGCCAGCGAGTCCGGCAGCACACCGCCGCGCGACACGCTTTCCTCGAACCAGGCCAGGTAGGGCTGGGCTTCCTGCATCGCCTTCTCGAACAGCGCGTTCTTCGGGCCGCTCTGGTTGAAGCGCATCGCGCCGATGGCGAGTGTCTCGGTGCGCGGCAGCCGCACGCCGACGGAGGCCGGGAACGCCTCCAGCACGAAGCGCTCGGCGCAGTCCTCGACGCCGTCGAACTCGCGCTGTTCCAGCAATTGGTCCACCAGCGCTTCGGCCTTGCGCTCGAACCCTTCCTTCCACTTGCGGATCACAAGCGGTGAAAGGATGCGCGTGACGACCGTGCGGATCTTCGTGTGGTCCGGCGGGTCCGCTTCCAGCAGCCGGCTGGGGATGCGGAAGTCGCCCGGCTTGCGAATGTCCTGGATGCCGATGCCGGCGGCATTGGTGAATCGGGCGTATTCCGACAGCACCACCTTGGCCTCGGCGTGCCGCCCGACGGCATACACGCCATGCGGCTTGATGAAGGCGACGGGACCGGCTTCGCGCAGGGCTTCGTGGAAGGGATATGGGTCGCGCAGCACCTCGATCGCATAGGGATCGATGTCCAGCACGGGCGCTTCGCGCAGTGCGACTTCGGCGGCGTTGGTCATGCGGGTAGGCTCCAGGCTCGGGGGATGGGTGAATCTAGGCCGCACGCGGTACTGCGTCTGTCCCCCCGCCGGGGACGCAGTCCCACGGAATGGGGACAGACGCACTTCGCTCCCCTTGGTTTACTACTCCCTGACCTTCCCCTCAGACACCAGGAGACAAGATGCGCCTATCCCTCATTGCCCTGCTGGCCGGCACCGCGTTCGCGGCCGCCGTTCCCGCCCAGGCCCAGAAGGCCTACGGCCCGGGCGTCAGCGACACCGAGATCAAGCTCGGCCAGACCGTGGCCTACAGCGGTCCGGGCTCGGCCTACTCGATGGTCGGCCGCATGTCGGTCGCCTACTTCAAGATGCTGAACGAGACCAAGGGCGGCGTGAACGGACGGAAGATCAACCTGCTGTCGGTGGACGACGCCTACAGCCCGCCGAAGACGGTGGAAGTCACGCGCAAGCTGGTTGAGTCCGACCAGGTGCTGGCGATGGTCAATTCCATGGGCACCGCGGCCCAGACCTCGGTGCAGAAGTACCTGAACGCGAAGCACGTGCCGCAGCTGCTGTTCTATGCGTCCAGCCCGAACCTGCACGACTCGAAGGCGACGCCGTGGACGGTGCCGTTCTCCTTCGCCTACGACATCGAGGGCTCGATCTACGGCAAGTACATCGTCGAGTCACGGCCGAATGCCAAGATCGGCGTGCTTTACCAGAACGACGATGTCGGCAAGTCCTACATCCGCGGCTTCCGTGCCGCGTTGGGCGCCAAGCAGTCCAACATCGTGAAGGAAGTCAGCCAGGAAATGTCTGACCCGACGGTCGACACCCAGATCCTGCAACTGCAGGCGTCGGGCGCCGACACGCTGGTGGTGTTCACCTCCAACAAGGCGCAGGCCCAGGCCATCAAGAAGGTGGCGGCCATCGGTTGGAAGCCCTTCTACATCGTGCCTTACGTCTCCAGCTCGATCACCGGCGTGCTCGAGCCGGCCGGCCTGGACAACTCCGTGGGTCTGGTTTCCAGCTACTGGTTCAAGACGCCGTCGGACCCCATGTGGACGAACGACAAGGCGATGCAGGACTACCTGGCCTTCTTCAAGAAGTACCTGCCGGCCGAAAACCCCGGTGACACGACTTCCGTCTACACCTACATGGGCGCGCAGCTGGTGGCGCTGGCGCTGGAGCGCTGCGGCGATAACCTGACGGCGAGAACCTGCTGAAGCAGATCCAGGGCCTGAAGGACGTGGAGTTGGGCATGCTGCTGCCCGGCATGAAGGTCAATTTCCGCCAGGACGATTACTACCCGATCCGCCAGGCCCGGCTGGCCAAGTTCGACGGCAAGTCCTGGAAGCCGATGACGGAGCTGATCTCGATCGAGCGCTGAAACGTGATCGACCTTCACTACGTCCCTAGCGGCAACAACCTGAAGGTCGCGATCGCGCTGGAGGAGCTGGGCCTGCCCTACCGGCTGGTCAAGCACGACATGTTCGGCGGCTCGCACCAGGCGCCGGAATTGCATCAATCCCAATGCCAAGCTGCCGGCAATCGTCGACCACGCGCCGCCGGATGGGGGCGAGCCGCTGGCCGTGTTCGAGTCCGGCGCCATCCTGCTGTACCTGGCGGAGAAGGCGGGCCGCTTGAGCTACGCGCCGGAGGGCCAGGACTACGCGGTGGAGCGCTACCTGCGCGATGCGCAGCGACTGCTGACGGTCCTGGACCGGCGGCTGGAGCAGCGCGAATACATCGCGGACGAATACAGCATGGCCGACATCGCGAGTTTTCCATGGGCTGCGGGCGTCCGTTCCATCGGTATCGCCAGCGACGACTTCCCAGCGCTGGCGCAGTGGATAGCGCGCATCGAACAGCGGCCCGCGGTGGCCGCAGCCCGAGGGGCCATCATGCAGGGCGATGACAGGGCCAAGTACATGCAAGCTCGGGCCAAACTGACGCCACAGGAGTGGTCCACCTTGTTCGGGGATCGCCTTCTGGCGGCGGCGCGGGCGGAGTAGGTCGGTCCGGTCCCTCCAAGGGGGGGCAGACGAATTCCCCGGCCCTGCCTAACCTTCAGTCCATGCAAGCGATCCTTTCCACGCCCGAAGGCGCGCAGCTGCGCGAAGTGCAGTCACCGGTCCCCAAGCCCAACGAGATCCTGGTCCAGGTCAAGGCGGCCAGCCTGAACCGCGCGGACCTGGCCGGCGTCGCCGCCAAGGACGGCAAGCCACTCGGCATGGAATGGGCCGGCGAGGTCATCGCCCTGGGCAGCGAAGTGCGCAACCACGAGCTGGGTGACCGGGTGATGTGCACCGGCGCCGGCGCCTTTGCCGAACAGGCCGTCACCGATTTCGGCCGCGCGGTGAAGATCCCTGACGGCATTCCGTTCGAGGAAGCCACTATCCTGATGCTGGCGCTGCAGACCATGCACAACGCCATCGCCACACACGGCAAGCTGGCGCGCGGCGAGACCGTGATGATCCATGGCGCCAGCTCCGGCGTCGGCCTGATGGGCTTGCAAGTCGCGAAGCTGCTCGGCGCCGGCAGGGTGATCGGCACCTCGACCAACGCCGAACGGCGGGCGAAGCTGGCCGAGTTCGGCGCCGACTTGGCCGTCGATTCGCGCGACCCCGCCTGGGTAGAGCAGGTCGTCGCCACTACCGGCGGCAAGGGCGTGGACGTCATCGTCGACCAGATCACGGGCCCGGACTTCAATCGCACGATGCAGGCCGCGGCCGTGCTGGGCCGCATCGTCAACGTCGGCCGCCTCGGCGGCGGCGAGGGTCCGTTCGACTTCCAACTGCACGCGCTGCGGCGCATCACCTACACCGGCGTCACCTTCCGCACCCGTTCGGTGGAGGAAATCCGCGAGCTCACGGCCCGCATGGCAGCCGACCTGTCGGCCGCCGTGGCCGACCGCCGGCTGCGCCTGCCGATCGACAAGGTCTATCCGATGGGGCAGGCGGCGGCGGCCTTCGAGCGCATGCGCGGCAACGCGCACTTCGGGAAGATCGTCCTGTCCCTCTGAGCGAAGGAACACACTTGAAGGCCATCCACGTCTACGCCAACGGCGGCCCCGAAGTCCTCGAGTGGGTCGACGTCGAAGTGACCCCGCCGGGGCCTGGCGAGGTGCGCATCCGGCACACCGCCATCGGCCTCAACTTCTCGGACATCAACGTGCGCAGCGGTGGCTTCTACGTCACCGAGGGCACGAAATTTCCCATCACGCTCGGCAATGAAGCCGCGGGGGTCGTCGAGAGCCTGGGCGCCGGCGTGTCCGGCTTCCAGGTGGGCGAGCGCGTAGCCTACGTCGGCACCGGCGGCCTGTTCTTCGAGAACACCGGCGCCTATGCGCAGCAGCGCAACGTGGCCGCCGGCTGCCTGGTGCGGCTGCCGGACGACATCAGTGACCTGCAGGCCGCTGCGCTGCTGCTCAAGGGGCTGACCGCGGCCGTGATCGTCCACCGGTGCTTCCGCCCCGGTCCCGGTGACACGGTCTTGATCCATGCGGCGGCCAGCGGCGTCGGCAGCCTGCTTGCGCAGTGGTGCCATGCGCTCGGCGCGAACGTGATCGGTACCGTCGGCTCGAAGGCCAAGGCCGGATTCGCACGCGCCCATGGGTGCGACCACACCATCCTGTACCGCGAGGACGACTTCGTCGCGGAGACCCGCAAGATTGCGCCCGATGGCGTGGCCGCGGTGTACGACGGCGTTGGCAAGGACACCTTCGTGCGTTCCTTCGATGTCGTGCGGCCCTTCGGCGCGCTCGTCAACTACGGCAACGCCTCCGGCCCGGTCCAGCCTTTCCCGCTAATCCTGCTGGCGCAGAAGGGCTGCCTGGTGCTGCATCGCCCTGGTTTTGGCTGGTACGCCAACACCACCGAGACGCGGCAGCAAGCGTGCGACGAGCTGTTCGGCATGGTGCGAAGCGGCCAGCTCGAAGTCGAGATCTGCGCCACCTATCCCTTGAAGGACGCCGCGGATGCGCACCGCGCCGTCGAAGCCGGCCGCACCACCGGCTCGGTCGTCCTCATTCCTTGAACACCCCAGGAGAACAACCCATGATCGATTTCGGTTTGCAGGGCCGTGTGCTCTACGTCACCGGCGGCGGTTCCGGCATAGGCCGTGCCATCGCCACCCTGGCTGCGCGCGGCGGCATGAAGGTCGCCGTGGCCGACGCGGTCGGTGACCGGGCGGAGGAGGTCGCCGGCGCGCTGCGCAAGGAAGGCGCGCAAACGCTGGCGCTGACCCTCGACGTCCGCGATGCCGCCGCCTGCAGCAAGGCGGTGGAGCGCATCGAAGCCGCTCTCGGCCCCATCGACGGCATGGTGGCCTGTGCCGGCGTCTCCACGCCCTCGCGCGCCGAGGACATGAGCGACGAAGTGTGGCTGCGCTGCATGGACGTCAACCTCACCGGCATGTTCCGCTCGGTGCAGCCGGTAGGACGCAGCATGCTGAAGCGCAGGCGCGGTTCCATCGTCACGATCTCCTCGATCGACGGCCTCGGCGGCCACGCCGGCCGCAGCCATTACAGCGCCTCCAAGCACGGCGTGATCGGGCTGACCCGCGCGCTGGCCATCGAGTGGGGCAATCGGGGCGTGCGCGTCAATTCGATCGCTCCCGGCGTGGTCGACACACCGCTGGTGCGGCAGAACCTGCCGGCCGACCACGTGCAGCATGCGATGGTCGACCGCGTGCCCTTGGGCCGCCTGGCCACTGCGGAGGAGCAGGCCGGCCCGACGCTCTTCCTGCTGTCGGATGCGGCTGCGTTCGTCAATGGGGCCGTGCTGCCAGTGGACGGCGGCACGTCCAGTGGGTCCTTCACGCGCTGGAACGGGGCCGATCTCGGCTCGAAGGCGCTGCTGGACGCGGGCGTCTACGGGCCCCCGGACGGAGCCTGAGCTTCAGC
>NZ_JBFUIU010000368.1:0-8854 GCF_056401695.1 Variovorax sp. P4_D9 | reverse complement strand
ATCCCGATCTGGATTCCGCAATCGACCTTCGTGCTCGGCTGCTGGCTGCTGCTGATCGCGATGGTCGACGAACTGGTCGGCGTGGTGCGCGGCGAGAAGCCGAGCTATCAACGCGCGGTCGAAGAGCGGCACGCGGCCGGCGACTTCTCTTCCGACGTCTAAGGCCCCCATGCTCGAAACTCTTCTGATGGGCGCGCTGCTGCTCGCCATCATGCTGGTGCTGCTGGCCGGCGGCGTCTGGATCGCGATGACCCTGGCGATCGTCGGCTGGGTCGGCCAGGCTTTCTTCACCAACACGCTGCCGGCCAAGAACCTCTTCTCGTCGTTCTGGGAGTCGAACGCGTCGTGGGAGCTGGCGGCGCTGCCGCTCTTCATCTGGATGGGCGAGATCCTGTTTCGCACCAAGCTCAGCGAAGAGATGTTCGAAGGCCTGCGTCCCTGGCTCAACCGCGTACCCGGGCGGTTGATGCACACTACCATTCTCGGCTGCGGTGTGTTCGGCTCGGTCTCCGGCTCGTCGGCCGCGACCTGCGCCACCATCGCCAAGGTGGCGCTGCCGGAACTGGTGCGCCGCGGCTACAACGAGAAGCTCGCGATCGGCTCGCTGGCCACCGCGGGCACGCTCGGCATCCTGATCCCGCCGTCGATCACGATGGTGGTCTATGCGGTGGCGGCCGACGCATCGATCATCCGCATCTTCCTGGCGGGCTTCCTGCCGGGGTTGCTGCTGATGGTGCTGTTCTCGGGCTATATCGGCTGGTGGAGCCTGCGCAACCCCGATCAGGTGCCTCCGGCCGACCCACCGACCGCCTTCATGGAGAAGATCCGGCTCTCGGGCAACCTGATCCCGTGCGCACTGCTGATCATCTTCATTGTCTGGGTGCTAGTAGCGGGCTGGGCCACCGCCACCGAATGCGCGGCCTTCGGCGTGCTGGGCTCGCTGGGCATCGCCGCCTGGGGCAAGAGCCTGACCTGGAAGAACTTCAAGGACGGGATCATGGGCGCCACGCGCACCAGTTGCATGATCATGTTCATCCTGGCCGGCGCCGCCTTCCTGACCAAGACCATGGCCTTCACCGGCATCCCGCGCGAACTCGCCGAGTGGGTCGATTCCATGCACCTGTCGCCCTACGCGCTGATCAGCGCGCTGGTGCTGGTGTACCTGGTGCTGGGCACCGCACTCGACGGCATCTCGATGATCGTGCTGACCAGCGCCGTGGTGCTGCCGATGATCCAGAAGGCCGGCTTCGACCTGGTCTGGTTCGGCATCTTCATCGTGCTGCTGGTCGAGATCGCCGAGGTCACGCCGCCGGTGGGCTTCAACCTCTTCGTGCTGCAGAACATGACTGGCAAGGACAGCAACGTGATCGCCAAGGCAGCGATCCCTTTCTTCTTCTGCCTGGTGCTGTGCATCGTGCTGATCACCGTGTTCCCGGGCATCGTGACGATCCTGCCCGACGTGGTGATGGGCGTCGAGAAGTAGCGGCCGCGCGAATATCATCCGCCGATGCTGCTGAACGTCATCGTCATCTGCGTCTCCGCCTGCATCGGGGCCTTGATGCGCTGGGGCTTCCAGATGTGGCTCAACCCGGGCGGCCTGCTGCCCTGGGGCACGCTGGCGGTGAACCTGATCGGCGGCTACATCGTCGGCCTGGCGATTGCCGGTTTCACCGCGCTGCCAGACATCGACCCGGCCTGGCGGCTGATCGTCGTCACGGGCTTCCTGGGCTCGCTGACCACCTTCTCGAGTTTCTCGGCCGAGGTCGTCGCCATGCTGATCAGCGGCCGCCCGGGCCTTGCACTGGGCACCATCGCGCTGCACCTCGGCGGCTCGCTGGGCCTGACCTGGCTGGGCTTTCGCACGGTCCGGCAATTCATGGCCTGAGCGGGGGAATTGCCGTAGGGGCGGTCGATAGAATCGTTCGCGATGCCCCTTGCCCTCCTCGTTGCACTCCCCTTCGTCGCCAGCGTGCTCGCCGCATTGCTGCCATCGAACGCGCGCAACCGGGAGTCGACGCTGGCGGGGCTGGTCGCGCTGGCGTGCGCGGTGCAGGCCGCCTGGTTCTTTCCGGACCTTGCCAACGGCAACGTGATCCGCCAGCGGGTCGAGTGGCTGCCCGTGCTCGGACTCGACCTGAGCTTCCGCATGGACGGCTTCGCCTGGCTCTTCTGCATGCTGGTGCTCGGCATCGGCGCCCTGGTGGTGCTGTACGCGCGCTACTACATGTCGGCCTCGGACCCGGTGCCGCGCTTCTTCTCCTTCTTCCTCGCCTTCATGGGCGCGATGATGGGCGTGGTGCTGTCGGGCAACCTGGTCCAGATGGTGATGTTCTGGGAGCTCACCAGCCTGTTCTCGTTCCTGTTGATCGGCTATTGGCACCATCGGCGCGATGCGCGGCGCGGTGCCAGCATGGCCTTCGCGGTCACTGCCGCGGGCGGACTGTGCCTGCTGGCCGGCGTGCTGATCCTGGGTCGCATCGTCGGCAGCTACGACCTCGACATGGTGCTGGCCTCGGGCGACCTGATCCGCGCCAACCCGCTCTATCCGGTGCTGCTGGTGCTGGTGTTGCTGGGCGCCTTCGCCAAGAGCGCGCAGTTCCCGTTCCACTTCTGGCTGCCGCGCGCGATGGCGGCGCCGACACCGGTGTCGGCCTACCTGCATTCGGCCACCATGGTGAAGCTCGGCGTGTTCCTGATGGCCCGCCTGTGGCCGGTGCTGTCGGGCACCGAGCCATGGTTCTGGCTTGTCGGGGGCGCCGGCGCGATCACGCTGCTGCTCGGCGGCTACGTGGCGATGTTCCAGCGCGACCTGAAGGCGCTGCTGGCCTATTCGACGATCTCGCATCTCGGCCTCATCACGCTGCTGCTCGGGCTCAACAGCCCGCTGGCGGCGGTCGCGGCGGTGTTCCACATCATGAACCACGCGACCTTCAAGGCCTCGCTGTTCATGGCCGCCGGCATCATCGACCACGAGAGCGGCACGCGCGACATCAGCAAGCTCAGCGGGCTGCTGAAGTTGATGCCGATCACCGGCACGCTGGCGATCATCGCCAGCGCCTCGATGGCCGGCGTGCCGCTGCTCAACGGCTTCCTGTCGAAGGAGATGTTCTTCGCCGAGACCGTCTTCATCCAGTCGAATCCCTGGGTCGACCGCGGCCTGCCGGTCATCGCCACCATCGCGGGCATCTTCAGCGTGGCCTATTCGGCGCGCTTCGTGTTCGACGTCTTCTTCGGTCCGCCCTGTGGCGCCGACCTGCCGAAGACCCCGCACGAACCGCCGCACTGGATGCGCGTGCCGGCCGAATTGCTGGTGTTGATCTGCCTGGTGGTCGGCGTGGCGCCGGCGTGGTCGGTGGGCGCCTTCCTGGCCACCGCGGCGGCGCCGGTGGTCGGCGGCGAACTGCCCGCCTACAGCCTGGCCTTGTGGCACGGCTTCAATCTGCCGCTCATGATGAGCTTCATCGCGCTTGCCGGTGGCGCGCTGCTCTACCTGCTGCAGCGGCGCGGCCGCGAGCGCGGTGTGCTCTCGACGACGCCGCTGCTGAATCGCTTCGACGGCCAGCGCATGTTCGAGAATGCGATGGCCCGGCTCAGCGAGATCGGCCGGCGCAGCCGGCGCCTGCTCGGCACGCGCCGGCTGCAGACGCAGCTGTTGCTGCTGGTCGCGGTCGCCGTCGCCGGTGCCGGGGCGGCGCTCTGGGTCACGCCGGTGGCGCGCGGCACGCGCGAGCCGCTGCCCTTCTCGCCGATGTTCGCGATGACCTGGCTGATCGGCGCCATCTGCGCGGTCAGCGCGGCCTGGCAGGCCAAGTTCCACCGCTTGGCCTCGCTGATGCTGGCCTCGGGCGCGGGGCTGGTCTGCTGCATCACCTACATCTGGTTCTCGGCGCCCGACCTGGCGCTCACGCAGCTGGTGGTCGAGGTGGTCACCACCGTGCTGATCCTGCTCGGGCTGCGCTGGCTGCCGATGCGCACCGCCAAGCCGGAGCCGGTGGGCGCCCGGCTGCGGCACGTGGGCCGGCGCAGCCGCGACCTCTCGATCGCGATCGCCGCCGGCGCCGGCATGGCGGCCATCGCCTGGAGCGTCATGACTCGCGCATTTCCGCTCAGCATATCGCCCTTCTTCCTCGACAACGCATTGTCCCAGGGCGGCGGCAGCAACGTGGTCAACGTGATGCTGGTCGACTTCCGCGGCTTCGACACCTTCGGCGAGATCACCGTGCTGGGCGTGGTCGCGCTGACGGTCTATGCGCTCCTGCGCCGCTTCCGTCCGGCGCCCGAATCGATGGCGCTGCCGATCCAGCAGCGGCTGCAGCCCAGCGACGGCAGCAGCGACCTGCTGAACCCGCGCCGCGCCAAGGACACCGCGGTCGGCTACCTGATGGTGCCGGCCGTGCTGGTGCGGCTGCTGCTGCCGCTGTCGGTGCTGGTCTCGGTCTACTTCTTCATGCGCGGCCACAACCAGCCGGGCGGCGGCTTCGTCGCCGGGCTCGTGATGTCGGTGGCCCTGGTGCTGCAGTTCATCGTCTCGGGCACCGAGTGGGTCGAGGAGCACCTGCGAATCTATCCGCGGCGCTGGATCGCGGCCGGCCTGCTGCTCGCTCTGGCGACTGGTGGCGGCGCGGTGGTCCCCGGCTATCCGTTCCTCACAACGCACACCGCGCACCTGCACCTGCCCCTCGTCGGCGGGGTCCACGTGCCGAGCGCGCTGTTCTTCGACATGGGCGTGTTCGCCCTGGTGCTCGGCGCCACCATGCTGATACTCACCGCGCTCGCCCACCAGTCGATCCGCAGCCACCGCTGGTCCGACGAGCAGGCCGAGAAAGAAGCCGCGCGCGTCGCGGCCGAGATCGAGGCGGCCGCCTGATGGAAATCGTGCTCGCCATCGCCATCGGCGTCCTCACCGGCTCGGGTGTCTACCTGCTGCTGCGGCCACGCAGCTTCCAGGTGATCATGGGGCTCACGCTGATCTCGTACGCCGTCAACCTGTTCATCTTCAGCATGGGACGGCTCAAGGTCGACAGCGAACCGGTGCTCGAGCCCGGGCGCATCGCGACCCTCGCGAACACCGCCGATCCGATGCCGCAGGCGCTGGTGCTGACGGCCATCGTGATCGGCTTCGCGATGACGGCCCTGTTCCTGGTGGTGCTGCTGGCTTCGCGCGGGCTCACCGGCACTGACCACGTGGACGGCAGGGAACGTCGGGAGTCGCAGGAATGACCGAGTTCCTGGCCTTCCTCGACCGGCTGCTCGAGTTCAGCATGCCGCACCTGGTCGCGGTGCCGATCCTGGTGCCGATGCTGACCGCCGCACTGATGCTGTTGTTCGGCGAAGAGCACCGCCGCAGTAAGTCGGCGCTCAGCGTGGTCTCGGGGCTGGTCGGCCTGCTGACCGCGCTCGCGCTGCTGCGCTGGGTCAATGCAGCCGACACCGGTGGCGGGCCCGGCTCGATCGGCGTCTACCTGCCGGGCAACTGGCGCGCGCCCTTCGGCATCGTGCTGGTGGCCGACCGGCTGTCGACCCTGATGGTCGCGCTGACCGGTGTCGTCGCCTTCGCCGCCTCGATCTACTCGACCTCGCGCTGGGACCGCGCCGGCGTGCATTTCCATCCGCTGCTGCAGCTGCAGCTGATGGGGCTCAACGGCGCCTTCCTGACCGGCGACCTGTTCAACCTTTTCGTCTTCTTCGAGGTGATGCTGGCCGCTTCCTACGGCCTGCTGCTGCACGGCTCGGGACGGCTGCGCGTGCAGGCCGGGCTGCACTACGTGGCGATCAACCTCGCGGCATCCTCGCTGTTCCTGGTCGGGGCCTCGCTGCTCTATGGCGTGACGGGCACGCTGAACATGGCCGACCTGGGCGTGCGCATCGCGCAGCTCGATCCGGCCGACCGCGGGCTGGTGCATGCGGCGGCGGCCATCCTCGCGACCGCCTTCTTCGCCAAGGCCGGCGCCTGGCCGCTCAATTTCTGGCTGGTGCCGGCCTACAGCGCCGCGGTATCGCCGGTCGGCGCCGTCTTCTCCCTGCTGACCAAGCTGGGCGTCTACACGATCCTGAGGCTCTGGACCCTGCTGTTCGCACCCGACACCGGCGCCTCGGCCCAGTTCGGCCAGGGCGTGCTGATCACGACCGGGCTGGCGACGCTGTTCGTCGGCGCCTTCGGCATCGTCGGCACCCAGCGGCTGTCGAACCTCGCCGGCTACAGCGTGCTGATCTCGGCCGGCACGCTGCTGGCCGCGATCGGCTTCGGCCAGCCGGCGGTGTGGGCCGGTGCCCTCTACTACCTGCTGAGTTCGACCCTGGCGGCGGCCGCCTTCTTCATGCTGATCGACATGATCGAACGCTGGCGCAACGCCGGCGCGAGCATCGCGCCGCACGAGGCGGCGGGCGACGCCCCTTTCCTGTCCAAGGACCTGCGCCGGCTCGACGACGTCAACCTCGACGACGATGCCCAGGCGCTCTACGGCCGGGCCATTCCGACCGGCGTCGCCTTCCTTGGGCTCAGCTTCGTCTGCTGCACGCTGCTGCTGGCGGGCATGCCTCCGCTGTCGGGCTTCGTCGGCAAGTTCGCCATGTTGTCGGGCCTTCTCGGCGGCGCGCGCGTGTCGCCGGCGGCGTGGGTCTTCCTCGGGCTGCTGATGGTCTCCGGCTTCTTCTCGCTGCTGGCGCTGGGCCGGACCGGCATCCGGCATTTCTGGACCCAGGCCCACGCCACCCTGCCGGCGCTGCCCGCGCTCGAGGTGCTGCCGGTCGCCGCGCTGCTGGCAGCCTGCCTGGCGCTGACAATCGAGGGCGGCGCCGTGATGCAGCACGCGGCGGCGACCGCCGACGGCCTGTTCTCGCCGACCGCCTACCGCCAGGCGGTGCTGGGCGCGACGCAGGTGCCGAACCCTGTCGCCGCCCCGGAGGCCGCGAAATGATCAGGCGCTGGCTGCCCTCGCCGGCGCTGTCGATGGCGCTGTTCGTCGTCTGGCTGCTGCTGAACCAGTCGCTGGACGCGGCCACCCTGCTGCTGGCGGCGATCCTCGCGATCGCGGTGCCGGTGCTGACCCAGTCGCTGCGCCCGGCCCGGGTCCGGATGCGCCGGCCCGGGGTGGCGCTGCGGCTCTCGGGCATGGTCGCCTACGACCTGGTCCATTCGGCGCTGACTGTGGCGCGCCTGCTGCTGAGCCGCCGCAACGACCAGATGGCGCCGCGCTTCGTGCGCGTCCCGCTCGACATGCGAGATCCGAATGGGCTGGCGGTGCTGGCGATGATCATCTGCCTGACGCCCGGCACCGCCTGGGCCGAGATCGCGCTCGACCGCTCGACTCTGTTGATCCACGTGTTCGACCTCGACGACGTGCCGGCCTTCATCGGCATGGTCAAGAGGCGCTATGAAGTCCCGCTGATGGAGATCTTCGAATCATGACGCCCGTGCTCCTCTGGTCGCTCAAGCTCGCGCTGCTGCTGCTGGCGGTGGCGATGCTCTGCGCGCTCTTCCGCCTGCTGGTCGGGCCCACGGCGCAGGACCGCGTGATGGCGCTCGACTGCCTCTACATAAACGGCATGCTAATGATGCTGGTGCTCGGCATCATCTATGCGAGCAACGTCTACTTCGAGCCTGCGATGCTGATCGCGCTGTTCGGCTTCGTCGGCTCGACCGCGATCGCCAAATTCCTGCTGCGTGGGGAGGTGATCGAATGAACCCCATCATCCAGGGACCGCTGCCGCTCTGGGCAGAGATCCTGACCGCCGTGTTCGCGCTGACCGGCGCCGCCTTCGCGGCCATCGGCTCGTTCGGACTCGTGAAGGTGCCGACCTTCTTCCGCCGCATCCACACGCCCACGCTGGGCGCGACGCTCGGCGTCTGGTGCATGACCCTGGCCACCATCATCTACTTCTCGGTCCAGGGCGGCAGCCTGTTCCTGCACGCGCTGCTGATCGCCGTCTTTGTCGCGCTCACCGCGCCGGTCACCACCATCTTCCTGATGCGCGCGGCGCTGTTCCGCGAGCGGCAGAAAATGGGCGACGTGCCCCCTCCGGGCTGAGGCGCGCTCGTGCATCTGTCCGACCTGCTGCAGCAATACGGCTACGTCGTGGTCTTCGTTGCTGGCCTGTTCGAGGGCGAGACGATCCTGATGCTGGGCGCCTTCGCGGTGCACCAGGGCTACCTGTCGCTCGGGCCGCTGATCGCCTGCGGCGCGGCGGCGGCGTTCGTGACCGACCAGGTCTACTTCCACCTGAGCCGGCGCAAGGGCGCCGAGCTGCTGGCCAAGCGCCCCAAGCTGCGGGCCCACATCGAGCGGGTCAACGGCTTCGTCGGCCGGCATCCGGTGGCGACGATCTTCCTCATGCGATTCGCCTGGGGCCTGCGCATCGCATTGCCCGCCACGCTCGGCATGGGCCGGATGCGGGCGACGGTGTATGCCGCGCTCGACGCCGTGGCCGCGGTCGTCTGGGCGGCCGTTATCACCCTGTTCGGCCTCAAGCTCACGGGCTGGGTCCATGCCTGGGTCGGCCACCTGAAGCCTTACGAGCATCGGCTGATCCTCGCCGCTCTGGTGATCACGCTGGCGATGACACTCTGGCGCCAATGGCACGCGCGCCGCTGAAGGCGCCGCGGGCGCGTGGGGGGCTTTACTCCTTGATTTCGAGGGCCCGGTTGACCCGCAGCGCCACCAGGGTGCAGAGTGCGCCCGACAGCAGGTAGACGCTGACATAGCCCAAGCCGAAGTTGGCCGACAGGCCCAGTGCCACCAGCGGCGCGAAGGCGGCGCCGATCAGCCAGGCCAGGTCAGCGGTGAGCGCGGCGCCGGTATAGCGGTACTTCGACTCGAAATTGGCCGTGACCGCACCGGCCGCCTGACCGTAGGAA